>DATCBF010000172.1:0-7730 GCA_036512025.1 Solirubrobacterales bacterium | reverse complement strand
ACGCCTCTTCCACGGGTGGCGTGGAGGAGGGGACGTCGCCCGCAGCTTGCGAGGACGACGGGTCCTCCTCCGCGACAGGACCCGTGGCCGGGGCCTCTGAGCCCTGATCGGGTTCCGGACGCTCCGGAACGGCCTCTTCCATACGCTTCAACTCCTCGACGATCGGGTGCGGCTCGTCGATTGCGACAGACTTGCTCTTGGTCTTACGGCTGAGGAATCCCATTGCGCCGGTTATTCGCATGGAGGCTGGTTTCTCCTGCCGGCTCGCAAAATTGCTAGGAATTGTCCAATCCCCGAACTGCTCGACAAGAGGCTGGTCTTCGTAACCGGCAAGGGCGGTGTCGGCAAGACGACCGTGGCGGTGGCGCTGGGGTTGAGGGCCGCAGCGGCCGGAAAGCGGACCATCGTCTGCGAGGTCTCCTCGCAGGAGAACGCCTCGCGCATGTTCGATCACGCTCAGGTCGGCTTCCACGAGGTGGAGATGGCCGAGAACCTCTGGTCGATCTCGATCGACCCCGACGAGTCGATGCGCGAGTACGTGCTGCTTCAGCTCAAGGTACGGGCGATGCGCGACATGCTCTTTCGCAGCCGTATCTTCAACTACCTCGCCGCCGCCACCCCCGGCCTCAAGGAGCTGGTCACGATCGGCAAGATCTGGGAGCTGGCCCAGCTCGACCGCAAGGTCAAGCAGGGGCGCAAATACGACCTCGTCATCGTCGACGCCCCCGCGACCGGGCACGGGATCGGATTCCTGCAGACCCCCCGCACCTTCGCCGCCATCGCCCGGGTCGGCCCGATCCATTCCCAGGCCGAGCGCCTCAACAGCTACATCACCGACCAGAAGCTGACCGGGACCGCGATCGTCGCCCTGCCGGAGGAGATGCCGGTCAACGAGACGGCGGCGCTCGAGCACGACCTGCGGACCGAGGTCGGTGTCGCGGTCGACCAGATCTATCTCAACGGCCTCTATCCGGAGCGCTTCAGCAAAAAAGAGGCCGAGCGCATCGCCGAGATCGCCGGCGGCGAGGAGGGTCCGGTGCGGGCGGCGACGCGGGCGGCGCTCTCCGAGCACAACCGCGCCCGTTCCCAGCGCGCCCAGCTGGCGAGACTGCGCCGCAGGGTCGACGCTCCGGTGAAAACGCTCCCCTTCCTCTTCGAGCCCGATCTCGGCGCCGAGGCGGCGCGGCGACTCTCCAAGAGGCTGGGCTGATGCCGTCGGTCGGCGAGATCCTCGATGGCAAGGGCATCTGCATCTGCGCCGGCTCGGGCGGGGTCGGCAAGACCACCACCTCGGCGGCGATCGCGACCGGGATGGCGGCGCGCGGGCTCAAGGTCTGCGTGCTGACGATCGACCCGGCAAAGCGGCTAGCCGACTCGCTCGGATTGAGGGAGCTGGGCAACACGGCCAGCCGGGTCGACCCCAAGCTCTTCGAGGCCCAGGGAGTGGAGATGAAGGGCGAGCTGTGGGCGATGATGCTCGACGCGAAGGCGACCTTCGACGAGCTCGTCGCCCGCCAGGCGCCCGACGAGGAGTCGCGCGACCGCGTCCTCAACAACCGCATCTACCAGCAGATCTCCAACGCCCTCGCCGGCTCGCAGGAGTACATGGCGATGGAGAAGCTGTTCGAGCTGCACAGCGAAGGGGACTTCGACCTGCTCGTCCTCGACACCCCGCCGACCCGCAACGCGCTCGACTTCCTCGACGCCCCACGCCGCCTCACCCAGTTCATCGAGGGCCGCTCGCTGCGGGTCTTCATGCGGCCAACCGGCATCGCCGCCCGGGTGGCCGGGCGCGGAGCCTCGGTGGCCCTGTCCGTCTTCAAACGGATTGTCGGCTTCGACCTGCTCGCCGATCTGGCCGAGTTCTTCAACGCCTTCAGCGGCATGGTCGACGGCTTCCAGGCCCGGGCCAAACGGGTCAACAAGCTGCTCGCCGATCCCTCCACCTGCTTCCTCGTCGTCTGCGGCCCGCAGGGAGAGCCGGTCGACGAGGCGGTCTACTTCCACCGCAAGCTGGTTGAGGCGAAACTGCCCTTCGGCGGAGTCATCGTTAACAAGGTCCACTACGCGGCGGAGGACCTGGGCGGGAACAGCTCGGCCCTGCCGGCCGCCCTGGTCGAAAAGCTGGGCGACGAGGATCTCTGCAAGCGAGTGGCCGATAACTTCGCCGACTACCAGGCGCTTGCCGAGCGCGATGCGCGCAACATCAAGCGGCTCGAGGCGGAGCTGCGGACGAAGGGGGTGATCCGCATCCCCTATCTCGACGAGGACGTCCACGACCTGGCCGGCCTGGCCGAGATCGATCGCTACCTGTTCGCGACCGGCAAAGAGCGGGTCGCGCTCGCCGCAGGGAGGGCCTAGCTCGCGCGGCGGTCGTCGCCCCGGTAGTGGTCGTAGTTGAGCTCGCGGACCTCCCAGTCGGCGTCCTCGGGAACCTGGAAGAGGTGGCGGACCCGTGGAGTGTCGACCCGTTCGCGGTGTTCAAGGTCTCCCTCCACCGCCTGGAAGTCGAGGGTGCCGCTGTCGATCGCGACCTCCTCGAGCCAGTTGGTGGCGGTGATCCGAATCTCGTCTTCGGCGGGAATCGGCTCCATGATGCGGGTTTCCTGCTCCATGTAGTCCTCCTCGGGTGGGACCTCATCCGGCCCCGAAGGAATCAGATAGCGATCGGGACCGGATGAGGTCCCGGAATCAATTCCGCCCATGTCCTCGCCTTCGGCTGCGGGCATATGCGGGTTATCGATGGGCTGGGCGGTAACGGCAATCTCGAGGTCTCCGGCCGCCAGGCCGGTGGCGATCAGGGTCTCGTCGGCGGCGGTGCTGATGTCGGTGCCGAGCTCGCCGAGCGCGGCTTCGCGCAGCATCATCCGCACTCCGGCCTCAATCCAGGCTGAGAGCTCCGGCGCGGTGCGCGGATCGGCGTTGGCGCCGTTCATCAGCGAGCGCTCCAGCTCGAGAGCCTGCTCGACCCGCTCGCGGGCCTGGATCCGGTCGTGGGAGTCGTCGGCGATCAGCGCCGCGGCGCGCATCGGCAGCGAGGCGCCGACTGGGCCGTGGCCCTCGAGCGCGGCGCGCAGCGCCAGCAGGTGATCGCTGAGGCCGGACAGGGCCGACTCGCGGGCGCAGCCCATCTCAAAGCGCGCGACCGCCCAGGCAAGTGAGTTGTCGGGGTCGGGACGGGCCTCCAGGGCGCCGGCCAGATCGCCCAGCTCACCCGCTTCGTCCTCGTTCAGCTCATACCCGCCGGGGCGGGTTGCCGGGGCGCCGGTGGCGATCCGCCGCCACTGGCCCTCGCCGGTCGGGGCGAAGGCGTAGGGGCCGAGCCCGATGCCGCCCGCCTTGAAAAGTCGCATGACGCTGATCAGCTCGCCCAGCTGGCGCATCGCTTCCTCGGCCCCCTCGGGCCCACCGGTCTGGTCGGCGAGGGCGAGAAACTGAGGCTCCCAGGCGGCGCGGCCCATTCCCTCGCTGCGCATCGCCTCGATCGGGGCATCGATTGTGCCGGCACGAACGACGCGCACCCCGTGGGGAAGCTGCAACCGGGCAAGCGGCATCCGCAAGCCGACGAGCGGGGCGATCAGGAGATCGGCCTCATGCGCGTCACGCGACTCGGCGTCGAGCACGGAAAGGGCGTTGTCGAGGCGCTCGCGGTCGAGCGAGAAATCGGTGCAGCCGTCCCAGAGGCCGGCGATGAAGGTCGTCAGCATCTTGGCGGCGCGCTCGCCGGGCTCAGCCGGGACGGTCTGTCCACGGGCCTCCAGGTAAGGCGCGGCGACGTCGGCGTCACTGACCGCGTCACAGGCAGGGCCGAAGGCAGGCAGCGATCGCAACTCCTCGGGGCGCTCGGCCACAAAGCGCGCGGTCAGCGGCACGTAGCTGTGAAAGAGCGAGTCGGGACCCTCCTGCTCAGCGACGTCGAAGGGGATCTGCTCGCCGCTCGCGACCAGGGAGCTGAATCGGGTGGCGGCCTCGGCGGCCAGGCGCTTCAGCGCTTCGTTGAGGAGGTGATCACGCACGGCTCCAGGCTTCCGCCCTACCGGCGGCGCTCCTGCGCTTGCACGGACGCTTGCAGGCGTCGTGGATGGCCGTCTGTTCTAGACGACGGCGGGCGCGCGCTCGGCGTCGCCGGCGGGCAACCAGCGCTTGCCATAACGGCGCATGTCTTCGATCAGCGGCATCAGCGCCTCACCCTTCTCGGTCAGCGCGTACTCGACCCGCGGGGGGACTTCGGGGAACGTGTGCCTAGCGACGATCCCTTCCTCCTCCAGCGCCCGCAGGCGCAGCGAGAGCGTGCGCGGGCTGATCCCCTCCAGCGAGCGCTCGAGCTCACAGAAGCGGCTGGAGCCATTCGCAAGGTCGCGAATGACGAGGAGGGTCCATTTGCCGCAAACCACCTCAGCGGTCCGGCAGACGGGACATTTGGAGTTGGTCAAGGCGCTCATAGTCAAAGAAGGTGTCGCGCAGGGAGACAGAAGCTCCTTCAGGAAGTGTAGCGCCATGGCTTCACTTACTGAAGCATTGGCCGATTCCCGCTGCAACTGGAATTCCGCGCGGCGCCAGGGCTAAAGCCAAGCCGCCGACGATCCGATGATCTAGCGATGACGCAACTGCGAGGACGAGCAGCACCCTCCGGGCAGGCCGGATTCGCCTTGATCGAGGTGATGGTCAGCGCCCTGGTCGCGGTGACCATCACCGGCGCCGTGATCGGCCTGCTCAACTCCAGCGGTCGCGCCGGCGCCGAAGAGCGCCATCGCGCCCAGGCCTTCTCGATCGCCCAGGAAGATCAGGCCCGACTGCGATCGATGCGGCTCTCTGAACTCGGCGTCGCCGCCAAACCGCGGACGGTCTCCCTCGGCGGCACCAACTACACGGTGACCTCCGGCGCGACCTTCGTCACCAACAAGACCGGCACCCCCTCCTGCGCCGCCGGGACGGCGAGCGCCGACTACGTCAAGATCAGCACCGTCGTCAGCTGGCCCACCGTCGGCTCCAAGGACCCGGCGGAAATCCAGAGCATCCTCTCGCCAGTCAGCGGCTCGCTCGACCCCACCCACGGCACCCTCGCCGTCAACGTCAAGAACGAGGCGAACACCCCAATCTCCGGCGTCAGCCTGAGTGGGACAGGCAGCGGAACCTTCAGTGGCTCGACCGACTCGAGCGGCTGCGCGCTCTTCGTCGCGCCCGCCGGCAACTACACGCTGACACCGACCCTCGGCGCCGGATATGTCAACTACGACGGCGAAACCCCTCCCGCAAAAACGACCAGCATCATCTCCGGCGGCACCAACACCCTCGAACTCCAGTACGACAAGGCTGGGGAAATCGAAGTCTCGTTCAAGACCAAGAACTACAGCGGCGCCGAAATTGCCTCCTCCGCAGACGAGATCATCGTCAGCAACGCCAGGATGACGTCTGCCAAGACTTTTGGCACTCCCGGCGGAACCAGGATGCCGGAATTCGAAGCCGGGTCCCTATATCCATTCTCCGGCGCAGACACGGTCTACGCCGGCGCATGCAGTACCAACAATCCCGGAACCGGCGGTGCGGTCGCCAACGTCGTTGTCCCGGTGGGAGGCGCGGTCAAGGCACCTCTCCAGCTTCCGCCCCTCCTCCTCACCGTCAAAGACACCGTCGCCGGGAAGGCGGTCAGCGGCGCCCCGGTGACGGTCACCGACAGCAAGTGCAGCGTCAGCGGTACCGCTGTGAAGCGAACCTACACCACCAACTCAGCCGGCCAGCTCAACGAACCAGGCCTTCCTTGGAGCACCTACAGCGTCTGCGCCTCGGCGCCGATCACGGTTGAAGTCAAGAAGAACAAGTTCGAAACACTCACCCGTCACGAAACCAAATCGGTAGAAGTGCACAGCACCAGCGGCACCGCCCTTGAAGTCCCCATCTCTGGAAGCTCTCCGACGGGGGGTTGCCCATGAGCCGCCTCGACCTGATCCGCGACGAGAGCGGCACGACCCTGCTCGAGCTCCTGGTCGCGATTGCGGCCGGCACCGTCGTCATTTTCGGGATCTCCCTCGCCGTGATCGTCACCCTGCGCGAGACCGACCGCGTCGCGAGTCACGTCGACGCCAACCAGCGCGCCCGGGTCACGATGACGAAGATCATGAACGAGCTCCACTCCGCCTGCGTGGCGCCACAGATCTCCCCAGTCCGCGAAAAAAGCAGCGAAACGCTGCTCGCCTTCTGGCACCAGACCGGCTCCGAAGTCGCGCCGACGCCGATCCTCAGCAAAATCAGCCTCAGCGGCACAACCCTCTCGCAGTCCGACTACGCCTCAAACGGTGGCGCCGCACCCAATTGGACATTCTCGGAAACGACGCCCACATCGACGGTGCAGCTGATGAACAACGTCAGCGTCATCCCCGGGATCCCGCTGTTCCGCTACTACGCCTACAACAGCGGGCACGTTTCAGCCACCTCCGTGACCACACCACTGACCACGGAATCCGCCAGGTCCGTGGTCCAGGTCAACGTCGCCTTCCAGACGGCGCCGCAGTCGACCCCGCTCGTCGACGCCAAGGCGAAGACCGGCATCCAGAGCGCAGCGCTGCTGCGACTGACGCCGCCCTCCTACTCCTCGACCGCGAGCAACCTGCCATGCCAGTGAGCCGACAGAGAGATAGCGAGGGCGGATTCACGCTGATCGCGACGATGCTGGCGATGTCGTTGGTAATGCTGCTGGCGGTCGTCGCGGTGGCGGCGGTCAACGGCGACACCCATCTGACCCGGAGCGATCTGGAAGGGAAACAGGCCTTCGAGGCGGCCAAGGCCGGAATCGACGACTACGCGTTCCACCTCAACACCGACAAGAGCTACTGGGCGAAGTGCACCTCGGTCGAAACACCCAATGCCGTCAACCAGGTCGGCTCGACCGCGAACCGGCGGGCGGTGCCGGGCAACACCGGTGCGACCTACGCGATCGAACTCCTGCCGTCGGCCAGCCAGTCGGTCTACGGAGAATGCAGCACCACCAACCCCAACGCGAGCATGCTCGAGTCCAGTGGCTCCCTCCCCGGCTCCTTCCGCATCCGCTCGACCGGATTTGCCGGTAAGGCCAAGGCGTCGATCGTCGCCACCTTCAAACCGCCGAGCTTCCTCGACTTCCTCTACTTCACGCAGCTGGAGACGTCAGATCCCGTGACCTACGGCTACCCCAATCCCTCCGAAGCCCTGGAAGGGGCCTACAAACAGTGCACCCTTACCTGGCAGCAGGGTCGCTACGAAAATCCGATCCCGGGGACAAAAACCAAAGTTTTCAACTCGCGCACACACGAATACGAATACGAATACGACTACTGCAACAAAATCTCCTTTGCCGGGAGCGACGTGATCGAAGGGCCGCTGCACAGCAATGACGCGATCGCGATCAACGGTGAACCAACCTTCGGGCGCAACAGCTCCGACTCGATCGAAGTCAGCGCCGAAGCGCCGGGCTGGTATGCGACCTCGAACGGCAGCGAACCGAACTTCGTCGGCACCTTCGTGACCAAAGCCCCGGTTTTGACGCCGCCGGAAAGCAACTCCAAGCTGAAGGAAATCGCGCAGCCGGCATTCCGCTACACCGGACCGATCCGGATTTGCCTGAGCGGGAACTCGATGAAGGTGACCTCGACGGTCAGCAGCGCCACCTGCGCCGGGGGGACATCGACCGCGATCCCGTCGAACGGGGTCGTCTATGACTCCAGCGGCACAGGCACCTGCTCAGGCGACTACTCCCC
>DATCBF010000171.1:0-2560 GCA_036512025.1 Solirubrobacterales bacterium | reverse complement strand
CAGGTCTCGGATCTCGAAATCAGCCAACTCTCTTTATTTCTCCTTCACGTCATATGTGCAGTCGGGCGCGGCCTCTGCCATCCATGTCGACCGGGTCACTGAGGCGCCCAAGAGGCGCTGATACATCTGTTGCTCGTTTTGGCAAGGCAGCCCGGTGCGGGCGGCGACGTCCTGGATCGGGCAGTTGCAATGGCGGATCGCGAGCCCACCCTCCGGAAGCTCCACCACCTCGGCCATGTGACCGTGCTCGGTGGCCAGCTTCGCCAGCTCGCGGACGCGCCCTTCAAAGTCTAGCCCCGCCAATCGAGGGGCATACTCGGCCTCGAGCCTCTCCGCGCGCCGTTCGAAGAAGCGCTTCAGCTGCTCCTCTGAGAGGAACTGGACGAGGTCGCCGGCTAGCTCGCGATGGCCGTCGGGAAAGTGGCCATCGGCCGCAGGGGTCAGCTCGTAGAGGTTCTCGGGACGGCCGCGCCCGTGCGGCTGGGCGTGCCCGGTAGTGGCGAGACCGTCGGTCTCCAGGGCTTCCAGGTGGCGCAGCGCCCCCTGCTTCGACACCTCGAGGTGAGCGGCGACCTCGCCGAGGGTCGCCTGGCCTCGGGTCTTCAAGAAAGCGAGGATGCTCTCGCGCCTGGAATCCACGAGATCATCGTACGAGTTTTTCAACACGGAAGTTTAAATAGTCGCCGGCGCCACATGGCGCGATACTCTCCGCGAGATGCGGCGCCTGTTAGCCGTTCTGCCAGCGGCCCAAGTTTCGGTTGCGCCCCTCACTGCCTCGCGGCCCAAGCCCAAGCTCGTTGGTCCAGTCTCCCGGTGGGCGCGATGCTGGCGATCGGGATAGCGATCGTGGTTGCACTGATGGTTGGCGTGGCGGCCCTCCGACGACGCCGCGGACCCTGACGCGGGCCCTGGCTCCCGGCGCAGACAGGGCGCTGCTTCTGGGCGCCCGTGGTCTCCGCGCTTTCGGTTTTGGGTTCTCGGCGGTTCTCATCGGCGTCTACCTCGAACGTCGCGGACTTTCTCCGGGTCTCATCGGCCTCACGCTCGGGTTGGGATTGGCCGCCGCTTCGCTCTCGGGTCTGGCCTCGGCCAAACTGGCTGCGCGCTTCGGCCGGCGCCGCGCACTGTCGATCGCAGGCCTGCTGATGGCGCTCACAGGCCTGGACCTGGCGCTGGCAGGACCACCCGGATTGCTTGTCGCGTCAGGGCTGACCGGCATGCTTGGTGCCGCCAGCGTCGACCTCGGCCCTTTCGCGTCGGTCGAGCAGGCCGTGCTTGCCGAGGCGGTCCCTGCCTCTGCGCGCAACGTTGCGTTCGGCCGCTACTCGCTCACCGCCGGGCTGTTCAATGCCGCGGGCGGACTGGCGGCGACGCTTGCGACCGGAGACTCTTCAGGCCGTGCCTTCTTCCTCCTCTACGCAGCGATCGGCGTCTTAACCGCAGTCCTTCCCCTCTTGATGAGCGCGCGTGTCGAGGCGCCAGGGCGACCGGTCGCCTTCGGAAAGCTGCGCCCCCTGGCGGGGTTGGCGGCGCTCTTCGCGCTCGACTCCCTCGGTGGTGGCTTCGTCGCCAACGCGGTGATCGCTTACTGGCTGCACGTTCGTTTCGCAGCCGACGTGCAGGTTCTCGGGCCGCTTTTTGCGACCGTCGCGATTTTGCAGGCGCTCTCCTACGAGGTGTCGGGTCGACTCGGCAATCGATTCGGGCTGGTCAACACGATGGTCTTCACCCACCTGCCATCCAACGTTCTCTTACTGCTCGTCCCGTTCAGTCCGAGCTTGATGTGGGCCGCCGGCCTCTTGCTGGCTCGATTTGCGCTTTCGCAAATGGATGTGCCGGTGAGGCAGGCATACGTGGTGTCGATAGTCCCTCCCGAGGAACGCGCCGGTGCCGTGGCGATGACTGGAGCGGTGCGCGGCGTCGCCCAATCCTTCGGTCCAGTGCTCGCCGGACTCGCGATCGGAGCAGCAAGTTTCGGCCTTCCATTTTTCGCCGGTGGCGGTTTGAAGATCATCTACGACATCGCTCTCTTCGCAGGTTTTCGGAACCGGCGCGCTGCTCACGAGCAGTAAGGGTCGGGCCACGGCCGACCCTATAAGGGAAAACCCGAATGGTTTTCCCTCATCGCCGGGCGCTTCGCGCGCGGCTGCGCCCATTCCGGGATTTATTACGAATGGTTTCTCCTAGCGACGCTTGGTGGTTGAGAGACAAAGTCATGGCCGGGGGGACCCCGGCCAACCCAGCCACGCGGGGCGCTCCTCCGTTTAACGTGGACGCGTGTCCGAGGAGCTAAACGCGCTCGAATCCGATGAGCTCCAGCGTCGGGTGGCCGAGGTGCGGGTGAGGATGAGGCCGGCGGAGAAAGCACTGGCCGCTCTTCGCGCAGAACGTGATGTGCTGCTGACCGAGGTGCGGCGGCGTGAGCGCCAGGCGCACCGCGCCTCGCGGGCCGATGTCAAAACGGCAATGAAGGAAGGACGCTTCCCTACGATCGCCGAGCTTGTGGCCGCGGTGGATGCGGGATCGCTCGACGACTACGTCTACAACCTCAAGACCGGCG
>DATCBF010000170.1:0-2693 GCA_036512025.1 Solirubrobacterales bacterium | reverse complement strand
GGATGTTCGCCGGTGACATCCCCCGCCGCGATCAGCCGCTCCCCCGGTTCATCGACGACGCCGACGAGGTCGAAGGCGTCCAAGGGATCGACGAGAAAAGCTCGAACGAGTCCGCGCCGATCTGTCCGAATATGGACAGGTCGGCGTCGGCTGGGCAGACCCTGGGAAAGAGCGAGCCGAGCCTCTAACGTTGCGGCCTCGATGAGCGAGACCGACCCGACCGGCGCCGCGCCGGCCCGCCCCCCCGTCGCCGGCGAGAGCGACGTCACCTTCCCGCACCTGACCGAGGCGCAGATGGCGACGATTGAAGCCGCCGGGCGGCGCGAGCAGGTGAGCGCCGGGCAGATCCTCTTCTCCCCGGGCGACCTCGACCTCGACCTGATCGTCGTCGCCAGTGGCTGCGTCGAGATCATCGACGCCTACGGCACTCCCGGTGAGCGTGTCATCGTCAGCTACGGCCCGCGCCAGTTCGCCGGCGAGCTGAACCTGATCACTCTCGAACCGACGCTGCTGACCGCGCGCGTCGCGGCCGCGGGCGAGGCGATCTTCGTCAGCCGCGAGGCGCTACGCGCCGTCATCTCCCACGACACCAGGCTTGGCGACATGATCATGAGCGCCCTGATCAGCCGGCGGGCGATCGTCATCGAAGCCGAAAGCGGCGCCCGGCTGATCGGCCACGGCGGCGACCCGGGGACGCGCGAGCTGCGCGAGTTCCTCACCCGCAACCGGGTGTCGCACCGCTTCATCGACCTCGACGGCTCCGACCTGACGGCGCCGACGCCCGACGGTCGGCCGCTCGCCGAGGACGACCTGCCGCTGCTGATCGGCGGCGACAAGATCCTCCGCGCGCCGACGATCCTCGAGGCGGCGACCGCGCTCAATCTGCGCGCCCCCAACAAGACGGCGAAAAAAGCCTGGGACACGCTGATCGTCGGCGGTGGCCCGGGCGGCCTCGGCGCCGCCGTCTACGCGGTGACGGAGGGGCTCTCGACGATGATGATCGACTCGACCGCGCTCGGTGGCCAGGCGAGTACCTCTTCGCGGATCGAGAACTACCTCGGCTTCCCGGCCGGCATCTCCGGCTCCGAGCTGGCCGAGCGGGCGATCGCACAGGCGCGCCGCTTCGGCCTGCGCACCGCGGTTCCCGAGCGCGCCCTCAGCCTCCGCCACGAAGACGGCCGCTACGTCGTCGCCCTCGACAGCGGCGACGAACTGGCGGCGCGAACCGTCGTCCTCGCCACCGGCGCCAGCTACCGCCAGCTGCCGGTCGACGGCTGCGCCGAGCTGAACGGCGCGGGGGTCTTCTACGCGGCGACGCTGGTCGAGGCGCGGATGTGCGGGAGCGGGGCGGTGGCGGTGGTCGGCGGCGGCAACTCGGCCGGCCAGGCGTCGATCTTCCTCTCCGGCACCGCCGAAAAGGTCTTCCTGCTGCTGCGCGGCGGCGACCTCGGCGCCTCGATGTCGCAGTACCTGGTCGACAAGATCGAAGCGATCGAGAACATCGAGGTGCTGCTCCACACCGAGGTGCGCGAGATCCACGGCGACGCCGTCCTCGCCGGGCTGACGGTGGAGGACAAGCGCGCCGGCGAGCGCCGTGACCTCGACGTCGGCGGCCTCTTCATCTTCATCGGCGCCGACCCCTGCACCGAGTGGCTCGACGGCCAACTGGCCAAGGACGACGACGGCTTCCTGCTCACCGGCGGCGAACTCGACGTCACCCACCTCGACGTCGACCCGATCAACGGCGGCCGCCCGTCGATGCCGCTGGAGACGAGCCTGCCCGGCGTCTTCGCCGTCGGCGACGGCCGCACCGGCTCGATCAAGCGCGTCGCCTCGGCGGTGGGGGAGGGCTCGATGTCGGTGCGCCTGGTCCACCAGTACCTGGCGAGCCAGGCGGCCCTCGGCCGCTCCTAGGTTCTCGGCCGCGCCCTCGGCCGCGCCGCCCGGCGCGGCGACCGACCCCGGACGCAGAACGACCCCGAGAGGGTGGGCCCGGGGTCTGCCCGCAGTCGGCGTCGAGTCCGAAGGACGTCGCCACGGAGGTGAAGAACGTCACGTCGAAGGAGGTCCACTACTTGAGACAGATCGCACCCAGGAGGTCGGCGGTTCGAATCCGCCTAGTTCCATGCCTCGAAAGCCCTGCAAACGACCCACTTCGGATTCCGGGGTCCAGTTCGAACCACCCCCCGATTTCTCTCTCTTTTTTGGGCACTAGTGCCCAAAAAAGGCGCGGATATGCGGCGATATGCGCCGATTCCGGGCGATTCCGGCCTTTGCTCCTGCCCTGGACTAAAGCTAGGGGTGCACCCCAAGGTGCCAGCCCAATCCCGGCGGTGCCGCCGACGTCGCGCCGGCAGTAGCCGTCACGCGAGCCATTCCTTCCCGAGCGCTCACTTCGAGAGTTCTTTGGTCGGGCGCCCCAAGGTCGCTGGGCCTGGAACGACAACAAGGAGAGCGCACAAGCATGCGAACGACCACGCGGTAGACATGGGGATGAAGTTACCGGCCCGCGACCACGAACATCACGTCGCCGAACCGGAGAAGCAGAGGTAGATCCAAGTTGGTACCGACCGGTGTGCATAGCTTGCGTTCCGGCCGGCCGTTGTGTTAGGTTAAGCACCCAGATCGGTGTACCTAATAGGGCGTCTGCGCGCAAGCGCCCTGAAGCAGCGGGTCTGAGGCGATGAGCAGGG
>DATCBF010000169.1:0-7130 GCA_036512025.1 Solirubrobacterales bacterium | reverse complement strand
GTTGTCGCTGCGCACCTCGACCCGGATCCAGGCGAGGGTGAAGAGGACGCCGACCAGGGCCAGGCCGACCGTCTTGGTCGAGACCCACCCCCACTCCGTGGTCTGGCTGATCGCCAGCAGCACCGCCGAGAGGCCGACGGTCATCAGCGCCGCGGCGAGCCAGTTGACGCGACCGGGCGTGCGCACCGGCGATTCCGGCACCAGCCGCCAGGTGGCCACGGCGGCGAGCACGATCGCGACGAGCGGCATCCAGAACAGCCAGTGGTAGTTGAGGTGCTCGATGATCACGCCCGAGAGGACGATCCCGAGGCCGCCGCCGACGCCGAGGATCGCCGAGAGCAGGCCGATGCCGCCGGCCACCTTCTCGGTCGGAAACTCATCGCGGACGATGCCGAAGGCGAGCGGGAAGATGCCGCCGCCGGCGCCCTGGATGAAGCGGGCGGCGATCAGCACCGGCAGCGAGTTGGAGACGGCGGCGAGCAGGGTGCCGGCGCCGAGGATCACCAGGGTCAGGAGCAGCAGGCGCTCCTTGCCGTACATGTCGCCGAGGCGGCCGAGGATCGAAGTCCCGACCGAGGCGGCGAGCAGATAGCCGGTCAGCAGCCAGGTGATCCCGGTCTCGCTCGTGTGCAGGTCGTGCTGCATCGTCGGCAGGGCCGGCACCACGGCCGAGCTCAGCATCGCGTAGGCCATCCCGCCGAGCGCCAGCACGGCGAGGGTGACGTTGGGATGGGTGCGGTCGGAGGTGGGTGAAGTCATGCCTGGGGCACCGTAGGGGGAGAACGCTAGCGAGCCGCCCACCTCGGCCCGGCCGGCCCGGCTTTTGGCTCGCCTCAAAGCTTCCCGATATCGTCGTGCCGGTGACTGACCACCGGCAGGCTTCACCCCTGCGGCCGCTGCCCCGGGCCTTCGCCGACAGCGTCGCCTCGCTGCATCGCGTGGCCGAATCGATCGTCGCCCCGGCGCGAAAGCCCGACAACGAGATCGCCCTGGCGGTGACGCCCGGCGGGTTCGGCACGCCGGAGTTCGAGTTCGCCGGCGCTCTGCATCAGGTCCGGGTCGAGGGCGCCGAGCTTGTCCACCGCATCGACGCCGACGAGCGGCGGGCGCCGCTGACGACGCTGACCGAGGCCGCCGCCGCGGTTGCCGACCTGCTGCCGCCGGACACGGGCCTGGACGACGTTCCCCTCGACATCGACGCGGTCGCCGTCAAGGCTCTCGCCGACTGTTACGCGCTCGGCGCCGATGTCCTTTCCGAGCTCGGCGACGAAGCCTCCCCCGAGGACGAAGCGACGCCGCCCCGGTTGTGGCCCGAGCACTTCGACATCGCGATCGAACTGGGCAGCGAAGCCGGAGGCAGGCGCGCGAACTACGGCTTCTCGCCAGGTGACGCGGACCATGCCGAGCCCTACCTGTACGTCGGCCCCTGGAGCGCCGAGGTCTCCGGCGACCTCTGGCAGGCAAGCGGGTTCAAGGGCGCTGAGCTGACTTATGCCGAGCTGCTCGGCGCCGCCGACCAGCGGGCCACGGCGCTCGACTTCCTCAAAACGCGGCGGGATGCCCTGGCGAACGACAAGGAGATCAAATGACTGAGCTGACCGATAAGCAGGCCGAGTTGTGCGAGAAGAGCGAGACCGACTACTCCGACCTCAGCGCCTTCTTCATTAACTGCACGCTGAAGCGCAGCCCAGAGGTCTCCAACACCCAGGGGCTGATGGACATCTCGATCGAGATCATGCGCCGCAACGGCGTCACCGTCGAGTGCATTCGCGCGATCGACCACGAGATCGCCACCGGCGTCTGGCCCGACATGTCCGAGCACGGCTGGGACGTGGACGAGTGGCCGGCGATCTTCGAGCAGGTGATGGCGGCCGACATCCTCGTCCTTGGCATGCCGATTTGGCTGGGGGAGAAGTCCTCGGTCGCGACCCAGGTCGTCGAGCGCCTCTACGGCAACTCACACCTGCTCAACGACGACGGCCAGTACGCCTATTACGGGCGGGTCGGCGGCTGCCTCGTGACCGGCAACGAGGACGGCGTCAAGCACTGCGCGATGAACACCCTCTACTCGCTGCAGCACCTCGGCTACACGATCCCGCCGCAGGCCGACTCCGGTTGGATCGGCGAAGCCGGTCCCGGGCCGTCGTACCTGGACGAGGGCTCAGGCGGCCCCGAGAACGACTTCACCAACCGCAACACCACCTTCGCCGCCTGGAACATGCTGCACCTGGCGCGGATCCTCAAGGACGCCGGCGGCATTCCCGCCCACGGCAACCAGCGCACCGCCTGGGACGCGGGCTGTCGTTTCGACTTCCCGAACCCAGAGCACCGCTGAGCTAGTCGTCCGCGACCCCGACCTCGCGCAGCTCGTGGGTGTCGACGTCGTAGGCGAAGCCGCGCACGCGGTCGCGGTGCGGCAGGAAGGCCGAGCGGCGGACGCGCAGGATCGACTGGCGCAGATCGGAGTCGAGGTCTTTGAAGGACTCGATCGCGAAGGCGGGTGCGACCCCGGTCGCCTCCTGTAACTCGGCCCGGAAGCCGTCGTCGGTGAGCGACTGCATGCCGCAGTTGGTGTGATGGATCAGCATCACCTCGCGGGTGCCGAGCCGGCGCTGGGAGACGGCCAGCGAGCGGATCACGTCGTCGGTGATGACGCCGCCGGCGTTGCGCAGCACGTGAGCCTCACCGTCCTTCAAGCCCAGAGCGGCGAAAACGTCGAGCCGTGAATCCATGCAGGTGACGATCGCCAGCCGTCGGCTGGGCTGGACGTCGAGGTGCCTGTCGGACAATCCCGCGGCGAAGGTCTCGTTGTTGGCGAGCAACTCGTCGATCGTGTCCACGCGCGGCAGACTATTCGGAGTATTCCTCGAGTCGCTCGGCGAGGCGGTTCATGCCTCGCTCGCGGGCTGCTCCAGCGGCGCCGGCCCAGTCTGTCTCGCGATCGGGCGGTCGCTCCAGATCGGCGTCGCGGAGAGTGGCGATGTCCTTGAAGGCGATCAGGTCGTCGCGACCGTCGATCAGGGCGGCGCGCAGTTTCGGCCGCTGCTCGCGGATCGCGCCGTCGAGCACCTGCTCCAGCGAGCCGTGGCGGCGCAGCAGCTCCGCTGCGGTTTTGGGGCCGACGCCCTTGGCGCCCGGCAGGCCGTCGGAGGGGTCGCCGCGCAGGGCGATGAAATCCGGGACCAGCGCGGGGTCGATGCCGTAGCGGCCGCTGACCTCGTCGGGGCCGACCTCTTCGGCGCCTTTGCCACCGGTGCGGACATAGAGCACCGTCACCCGCTCGGCGGCGCACTGGTACATGTCGCGATCGCCGGTCAGCAGCAGCGCCCGGCCGCCGGCCCCGGCCTCAAGGCGGGCATAGCTGCCGAGCAGGTCGTCGGCCTCGAGCGAGTCGCTGGCGGCGACGGTCCAGCCGAAGGCCCCGAAGAAGTCGCGGCAGGCGGCGAACTGCGGCGCCAGCTCCTCAGGCACCGGCTCGCGGGCGGCGTGGTAGGCGGGGTAGAGCTCGGTCCGGTAGGTGGCGGCGTCGGGCCCGAAGCAGAGGACGACCGCGCGGGGCCCGTGGATCTCGACCTCGCGCAGGATCAGGTTTGCGGTCCCCAGCAAGGCGTTGACCGGCGTTCCGTCGCTGCCCTTGATCGTGCGTGGCAGGGCGAAGAAAGAGCGGTAAAGCATCGACGGCGCGTCGACCGCGAGCAGTGGAGGTGACATGGGCCGAAGCCTAGGTCAGGACGGTCGTCGGGCAGTCGGTCAGGGCCCGACGATCTCGATCCGGTAGCCGTCCGGGTCGCGGACAAAGCAGATGCGGTGGCCTTCGCTGCGGCCGCCGGGGCGATAGGGAGGCTTTTCGGGATCGATTCCCCCCGCCGCGAGCTGCTCGAGGGTGGCGTCGAGGTCATCGACGGCGATCGCGATGTGGTTGTAGCCCGTGCCGAGGTCGTAGGAGTCGACGCCGTGGTTGTAGGTCAGCTCCAGGCGTGGGTCCTCCCCGGGCAGGCTCATGAAGACGTTGATCGCCTCGTCGCCGATCGGCATCCGGGCGGCCTCGGCGAAGCCGAGCTTCTCGTAAAAGGCGACGGAGCGATCGATGTCGCCGATTCGGTAGCAGGTGTGGAGGTACGTGGCCATCGGGGAAGGCTAACTTGAACCGCGGCCGGTCCACCATTAAGTTGGTGATCTTGTCCTTCGTAGCGCGGTGCGCCGCCTCAGCCCGGCGCGGAAAGGAATCACCTTGAAGAAGCGTTCCCACTCGGCAACCTTGAAGGTCGTCATCCTCTCGGCTGCGACGGCCGTCGTCGCCCTGGCGGCCTTCGGCCCCGGCCTCGCGACCGGCGCCTACGGCCCGACCGAGACGACTACCGGCTCCACCACATCCACGGTGCCGACGGTCTACATCAAACTCGCCAAAGGCAAGCTCCAGTTCGAAGCCCCGAAAACCGTGGTCGAAGGCGAAGAACTGCGGGTCGTCAACACGACCAACCCGAAACAGGTGGGCCCGCACACCTTCTCGCTGGTGGAGCCAGGCTCGATCCCGAAGACGGCGAATGCGCGGAAACTCTGCTTCACCCCGGGCCATATCTGCAAAGCGATCGCCGCCTGGCATGGCGTCAAAGGCAACGGCCCGCCCTCGATCAACCCGGTCGAAGTGGGAGCCGAAGGCTGGAGCACGCTCGGCAGCCTGACCAGCAAGGGCGATTCCTGGTTCACGGGGAGCAAACCGGGCACGTCGATCGTGCAGCGGCTCAGCGCCGGCGCCACGGCCGGGCCGACCACGATCTACTTCATGTGCGCGATCCATCCCTGGATGCACGGCAAGATCACTGTCCTGCCGGCGAGCTAGCGGCACGACTGGTCGCGACTCATCTCCGCCGCGCCTGGGGCGCCGAGCCTTTCTCGGCGCCCTGGGCGGTGGCGCCCTCGCGGTGGCGTTGCCGCTGCGGGGAGACCCGCGGGGACTGTTCCCGTTCGAAGAGGGCGCCCCGCGGGCGCTCGGCGCGGTCCCGTTCCGAGCCCCCTTGCCGATCCCCAGGGTCCTGACCGGCTCCCGGCTGCGAATCCCGATCCGCGAGGCCGAGGCGCAGATCCTCCCCGGCGCCAAGACCAGGCTTTGGACCTATGACGGCACCTTCCCGGGGCCGACGATCAGGCGTCGTGCCGGCGAGCGCACCGAGGTCACCTTCGAACACCGGCTGCCGGCCAAGCTCGGCGAGCTCAGCGTCCATCTGCATGGCGGTCACAACCGCACCCAGTTCGACGGACAGCCCGGCGGGCTCACCGCCTCGCACCCTCACTCCTTCTACTGCGACATCCCGCGCGGGCTGCCGGCGAAGAAATCCGGCAATGACGTCCTGATCGAGCCGGGCGGGCGCCGCACCTACGTCTATGACCTGATCGAGGACGGCAGGCCTGAACGCTCTGCCTTCCAGTGGTACCACGATCACCGCCTCGATCACACCGCCCGCAACGTCTGGCACGGCCTGGCCGGGATGTGGATCGTCGACGACGAGCTCGACTCCTCGCTGCCGCTGCCCAAGGGCGACCGCGACATCCCGCTGATGATCGCCGACCGCTCCTTCGATCGCCACAACCAGTTGACCGATCCCTTCACCGGCCTGCGGCCGCCGGCCGACGGGATCGACGGCCACACCGTTCTCGTCAACGGCGCCTACCTGCCGCACCATCGGGTGACGCCGCGCCGCTACCGGCTGCGGATCCTCAACGTCTCCCAGTTCCGCTCCTACAACGTCTCTCTCTCCAACGGGGCGCCACTGGTGCAGATCGGCAGCGACAGCGGCCTGATGCCGCGGCCGGTTCGTCGCCGCGAAGTGTTGCTGGGCCCGGCCGAGCGGGCCGAGGTCGTGGTCGACTTCGCCTCGGCCGCGGGGCAGTCGGTCGAGCTGCGCAGCCAGGCTCGCCACGATCACGCTCACGCGGCCGGCGCCCGCACCTACGCCGGGGCGTTGATGCAGTTCCGCGTCGACCCCGGGCGCCTGCCGGACAAGACCCGGGTGCCACGGACGCTGCGGCCGTTGCCGGCCTGGGCCAGGCATGCCCGCCGCGAGCCCGACCGCACCTGGACGATCTCGATCGGCGGCCTCTTTAAGACCACCTGGGAGATCAACGGCAAGACCTTCAACCCGGCTCGCGCCGACGCCTTCCCGCTGATCGACACGACCGAGACTTGGGAGATCGTCAACCGCACCAACGTCGCCCACATGATGCACATGCACCACACCGACTGGTATCTGCTCGCCCGCGACGGCCGGCCGGCGCCACCCTGGGAAGACTGCCTCAAGGAGACCTTCTTCGTCTACCCCGGCGAAAAGCTCCTCGTCGCCGGCCACTTCAGCGACTACACCGGCAAGTTCGTGATCCACTGCCACATGCTCGATCACGAGGATCACGGCCTGATGACGCAGTTCGAGGTCGTGCGACAGCGGAAGGTCCCCGATGGCGTCTGAGGCGACAGGGGAGTTGGTCGCTCGCTTTCGCCGCGCCAGGCGCGACCGCGAGCTGGCGGTGCTGGAGGGTTTCCACGCGCTCAAGCACGCGCTGCGCTTCGGCGCCGAGGTGCTGGAGGCGGTGGCGGTCGACCCGGCCGAGCTGGGCCGGCTGGCCGGAGAGCTGGCGCCGGATCTGACTGCGTCGCTGCCGGCGCGGGTGAGCCCGGTGGGGGAGGCGGTGCTGGCGGAGCTGGTCCCGCAGGCGCCGCGCACCGGCGTCGTCGCGATCGCGCGTCGCCCGGCGATCGACCTCGCCGCGGTGCTCGCCGACGACCGCCCCGCTCCCGTCGTCCTCCTCGAGGACCCGCGCAACATGGGCAACATGGGCGCCTGCGTGCGGGTCGCCGCCGGCGCCGACGCGGCGGCCGTCCTCACCACCGGTCACAACGACCCCTGGCACCCCGATGCCCTGCGCGGCGGCGCCGGCCTGCATTTCGCCCTGCCGGTCGCGGCGGTGGACTCGCTGCCGTCGAGCAGCCGGCCGCTGATCGCGATCGATCCCGAGGGCGAGGACCTGCGCCCGGGAGAGCTGCCGGGCCGGGCCGTGCTCGCCTTCGGCACCGAGCGCCACGGCCTTAGCCCGGAGTTGCTCGAGCGCGCCGACATCCGCCTCGGCATCCCGATGAG
>DATCBF010000168.1:0-3822 GCA_036512025.1 Solirubrobacterales bacterium | reverse complement strand
AAGTCTCACTGCGGCCTGCTCATTCATCGAGAAGGAGAAGGCCGTTCCCGTCCTCTCGCGCCAAGCCGTTCTCTTCTCGCGGAACCGCGTGATCTTCGGCCGCTGGGGCAGTACCTGGATCGAGGCGCTTTCCCCTACCGCGGTAACGAAGTAGGGGAGAGGATAGGTAACCGTCTCCACGCAGGACAGAGCGTGTCCCGCATCGGCCGGGGTCGGCGTGTACGAGTGGCCTGCGGCCACCACGGATCCGTCGATCAGCCAGCGGTAGCCGTCATAGGAGAAGAGACCGGCCGACGGCTGCTGTCCGTTCCACGTTGACCAAGTCGCACTAATACAAGGTGTCGGTACACCAACCTTGGCGCCACCTTCGACCGAGGGTGGCGAAGTGAGTGCGGCAGGAGCACCGGTTCCGACCCGCAGCAATGGCGAGCCGGCGACCGCCTCGTCCGCCACCCACATGTTTCCGTCTTCGGTCGGCGCGATGCTTACAGGGCCACCGACCTGGCTGATGCCAGCCGAGAATTCGGTGATGACCCCGCTCGGGGTGATGCGGCCCACTGACCTGGTTTCCCCGTCGTTGGTGAACCACATATTCCCGTCAGGGCCCGGAGCAATTCGCTCCGGCGCGCTGCCGGCGCGAAGACCGGTGGAGAACTCCGTGATTTCCCCGCTTGGCGTGATTCGGCCGATTGCCTTCGTAGGGCCAAAGTCGGTGAACCAGAGGTTGCCGTCAGTACCTGAGGCTATGGCGACCGGTTCGCTGCCTTTGTTGAGTCCCGCGGTGAACTTCGTGATTTCCCCCGAAGGCATAACTCGCGCGATGGCGCCAGCCCCGAAAGCCAGCCGCTCGGCGACCCAAACGTTGCCGTCTGGCCCCGGTGCGATCCCTTCCGGATCTAGACCCAGTGTGAACTCGGTGATCGTCCCAGTCGGCGTGATGCGCCCGATCGCGTCTCTGCCACGGTCGCCAAACCAGAGGTTTCCGTCCGAGCCCAACACGATATCGCCGCGCGGGTTGTCTTCTGAACTTAGGCCCGCCGAGAACTCAGTGAGGCTCCCGCCGAGGGTGAAGCGTCCGATCGCTTTGGGCACGCCCCAGTCCGTGAACCAGAGGTCGCCTTCGGCGCCGGTCGTGATCGCCCAGGGTCCGCTCTTTGGATTCAGGGCCGTGGAGAAGGTAGATACGGCGCCGTCGGTCGCCATTCGACCGATGGCTCCCGGCGGGCCGGATCCGGCGACGAACCAGATTGCGCCATCGGGGCCGGGTGTGATTCCAGTGATGCCGTCTTCGGACGGAAGTCCGGTTGGGAATCCGGTTACGGTCCCGACAGGC
The DNA here is from genome assembly GCA_036512025.1 of Solirubrobacterales bacterium. Classification (GTDB taxonomy): domain Bacteria; phylum Actinomycetota; class Thermoleophilia; order Solirubrobacterales; family 70-9; genus DATCBF01. Next base: position 2,489 of record DATCBF010000168.1, on the reverse strand, counting down.
GCAGCAATCGCACTGGCTCCGGACACAGACATGAAAGCCGCGGCGGCCACAATCGCGTAAGCCGCTTTTATCTGCATCGATAGACCCGCAGACATCTAGTTTCCCATTGCTCCCACTGATCGCTCAGACTTTGCAGAGTGCAGCAAAGCATATACGGCTGCGGACCCACCTCTTACTAAAACTCTCGGCCTCAAATACCTTGCCGTTCGTAGTACTGCGGCAAGGCATCGTCGGCGTGGCGTCGGCCGAGCCTGGACGGTTCGACGACGTCGCGGGCGATCCCGATCCATCGCTGCTGCACATCTCAATGGTGCTCGTGCATCCCGCCGCACAACGCACGGGTGTCGGCCTCTCCCCCTAATCCTTCACGTCTTCGACGTCGCCGCTTCGCTGCGCTATCAGCGCGTCGGCGTCTGGACCGCCTGGGGAGGTATCCAATAGGATCGCCAGCCTAATGTCAAAGAACGCACAAGTTTGCATAAGCGGGCGACCCGCAGGATGCTGAGGAAACATCGATGATCGGCCGCCGAACTCGCATCTTGACCTTCATTGCGGCAACGTGGGGCGCTGGCCTTTGCTTAGCTGTGTCGCCAGCCGTGAGCGTCAACCTGAGCGGGCAGGCCGCAGCCCTTCTACGAGCAGACCGCTCGTGCGTCGTCCCACCGCTGAGGGGCGATACCCTCGCAGCTGCTCGCCGCGCGCTTTCAGCGGCGGACTGCCGCCTTGGCTCTGTCCACGGCCCGACTCGCCACCATGGCACCCTTAGTGTGACCAGGCAGAGCGTCCGGGCCGGGAAGCGACTTGCGAATGGCGCTCACGTCAGCCTCTGGGTCGCTGTCAGGAGGCAGACGGCGGGGCAGACAATTTACGTCGCCAACTCCGGCAACGACAGCATCACGGAGTACGCGGCAACAGCTAGTGGAAACGTCTCGCCAACCAGGACTATCAGTGGATCCCATACGGGTCTCAGGGCTCCTGACGGCTTGGCTGTCGATTCCTCCGGCACTATTTACGTCGCCAACTTCGGCGGGGCCAGCATCACGGAGTACGCGTCCGGGGCCAGCGGCGATGTCGCGCCTGCACGCACCATCATCGGGGCCAATACCACGCTCAGTAGCCCATGGGGGGTTGGTGTCAACGCTTCGGGCGCACTTTATGTGACTAACCGTGGCGGCAGCGGTATCGTGGAGTACGCTTCCGGGGTCAGCGGTGATGTCGCGCCTGCACGCACCATCAGCGGACCCCATACTCTGCTCTATGAGGGCTGGGGCATCACCTTCGATGCTTCGGGAACGGCCTATGTATCCAATGGCTCCTCTGTCAACAATGCTATTACCGAGTATTCGGCTGGAGCAAGCGGGAACGTGTCTCCCAACAACTCCATCAGTGGCAGTAACACCGGAATATCAGCACCAAACGGCGAGGCCTTCGACAGTTTCGGGACTCTCTACGTCTGCAACAACGGCAGTACCAACAGCGTAACGGCATACGCTTCCGGAGCCACGGGCAATGCCTCGCCGCTTCGTATCATCAGCGGAGTCAGTACGGAGCTGAACGGCTGCTCAGGTCTTGCTGTCCACTGAAAGTGAGAAGGGGCACGACTATGTCTAGCTCGTTCGTATGAAAGGGACGCCCTTGGCCGACTGCGGCAGTTCGGGGGGCGCTCATCAGAAAAAGCGCTGCCGTTTCTTCACCATCAGTGCTGGAGGAGGTCCCTCGACCGGCGCGAACGAAACTCTGATTCTCATATATCTCCACGGTCTTGCTAACGCTCGGTAGCTGGCTTCGCTTGCCTCGCTAACCGGGCATCGCCTGTTCTCAAAGGCGCTTGGCCTCACGCTGAGCCTCTCTCAACTTGTCGGCGGCGGAGCACCTGAAAACCTCCTAACCGCGCCCACCTAGCCCAAGCGAGACCCCCTGGCGCGGGCTCATAAACCCAAGCCTGGCGTTGACGATCGTGATCGGGGCGTCAAAGCGTGCCGATCTGCGTTGATTGGATGTCAGCCTCGCTCGAGGACCTGAACGCAGCTCCAGGTCAGCCAGATGCGCGCCAGCTAGACAGCGGACGAGTCGATTTCAAACCGCGTTCGCGGATTTGAGGCACTTTTCGCCAAGAGTGCCCGAATCGCCGACGTATCCCTGCTTATCTACGCATATCGGTAGGAACCGGCAAAGTTTGGGGCTGCTTGGGAAACGGCTGCAAATCGGCATATTGGACTCGTAGCTCGGCTGGTCGCAAGCCCAATTGTGGTCCAGGCGGTCGCGGGTTCGAATCCCGTCGCTCACCCCTCTCACGAAAGCCTCCCTGACCCAGGAGCGGTCGATCCAGGTCTACGCGCAGTCGACCCGTAGCGTCACGATCTCGTCGCCGCTGTCGCCGGCCTGGCTCAGCACGAGGCCGGCCGGGTCGGCCGCGGTGTTGTCGCGCCGATAGGTGAGTCGCAGCCGGTACTGGCCCGGGTCGATGCTGGAGCCGGGCGCCGCCGCGG
>DATCBF010000167.1:0-2998 GCA_036512025.1 Solirubrobacterales bacterium | reverse complement strand
ACGCCGATCTCGCGCAGGGCCGAGACGACCAGGTCGCGGCGACGGGCGTAGGTCTCGTTCATCCGCTGCAGCGGCCCGGCCGGGCCCTCGAGGGCGGCGACGCCGGCCATCTGCACCGCCTCGAAGAGGCCGGAGTCGACGTTGGTCTTCAGCCGCCAGTAGGTCTGGATCGCCTCGGCGTTGCCGAGGATCGCGGCGCAGCGCCAGCCGGTCATGTTGAAGCCCTTGGAGAGCGAGAAGACCTCGACCCCGACCTCCTTGGCGCCCGGCGTGGCGAGGAAGCTGGGCGCGACGTAGCCGTCGTAGGTCGTCTCCGAGTAGGCGTTGTCGTGGACGACGAGGATCTCGTGCTCGCGGGCGAAGGAGACGACCATCTCGAAGAACCCGTCGGGGACGACCGCGCCGGTCGGGTTGTTCGGGTAATTGATGAACATCAGCCGCGCCTTGGCCGCGGTCTCCGGCGGCACCGCGGTCAGGTTGGGAGCGAAGCCCAGCTCGGGGAGCAACGGCAGCAGCTCCGGCGTGGCGCCGGCCAGGATCGGGCCGCCGGTGTAGACCGGGTAGCCGGGATCGGAGGCGAGGGCGACGCCACCCGGATCGAGGAAGGCGAAGCAGAGGTTGTAGATGCACTCCTTGGCGCCGATCGCCGGGATCACCTCGGAGTCGGGATCGATCTCGACTCCGAAGCGCTCAGCGTAGAAATCGGCCAGCGCCTGGCGGAACTCGGGCCGGCCGCGGTTGCTCGGGTATTGATGATTGGCCGGATCGGCCACCGCCTCCTGCATCGCCTTGACGATGTAGGGATAGGTCGGTTCGTCCGGATCGCCGATCCCGAGGCTGATCACGTCGATGCCTGCGGCCCGCTTCTCGGCGATGCGCCGCTCCAGTTCCTGGAACATGTAAGGAGGCATCGCCTCCAGGCGCTTGGACGGGTCGGCGATTGCCATGGGGGCGGAAATCTATGCGATCTAGAGGCTGGCCAACGCCTGCAGCAGCTCTGGAGTCGCCGCGCCCGCGTAGACCGGCTCTGCCCAGCCGGACAGGCGCACCTCGAGCTCGTCGCCGATCTCGACCTCGAGCTCGCCACCGTCGAGCTCGACCACGATCGGGCTGGCGGCGCCGCGCAGAAACGCGGTCACCGCGGCGCCACTGGCACCGGTTCCGGAGGAGAGCGTCTCCCCCACCCCGCGCTCGAAGATCCGCGCCCGCACCCGGCTGCCCTCGGTTGCGATGAAGGAAACGTTGGTGCGATTGGGGAAGAGCTCGTGGGCTTCTATCTCCGGCCCAATCGCGCCGAGGTCGAGATCTTCCAGCTCGGCGCCGACCTCGATCGCGCACTGCGGGTTGCCGATCGAGACGTGCTGAAAGGCCCACTCGCGACCGCCGGCAGTGAGCGTCCCGGCTCCGTCCTCACCACCGCTGGGGAAGTCCTTCGAAGCGGTCGACGCCTTGCCCATGTCGACAGAGCAGGTCAGCTCCGAGGTGATCGTCGGCACGATCGGCCCGGCGACGGTGTGGATCGCGAAGGTCTCCTCCTCGGTCCAGCCGTGACGGCGCAGATAGAGGATCGCCTCCCGCGCCCCGTTACCGGAGAGCTCTGCCTCGGAGCCATCGGGGTTAAAGATCCGCAGGTCGGCGACGAACTCGGGGTCTTCGGTCCGCGAGAGCAACAGGATCCCGTCGGCGCCGACCCCGAAGTGCGGGTCGCAGAGCCACTCAATCCGCGGCGCTGTCAGCTCCCAGGGCAGCGAATCCGCCTCGAGAATCAGATAGTCGTTGCCGAGCGCCTGCCACTTCTCGAATCGCATCGCGGCAGCCTATGTGGTCGCCGCCCGCCACGCCGCGGGCGATGGCCTATTTTTCGGCTACGTAGACGTTGCCGCCGGCCGCGAGCGTGAGTTCCCACCACGTGCTCAGGGAAAGTTCTCCGGGCATCCGCCCCCTGCTTCTTTTACCAGCGTCCACGCCATGGCGCTGAACAGCGAGGTTGGGGTTTTGCCGCTGGCGTTTAACGACCGTCGGCACCTGGTAGACCATCTCGTAGTTGCACGTCGATTTTTCGAAGGTCAGCTCAAGCGTCGGCAACGCGCTTGGGGCATTCGAGGTCATTTTTGCCAAGTGGCGTGGTTTTCACATTCGGCGCCCCTTCGCACAGCGCGGTCGATTTTCCAACCTGGACGAAGTAGATCGATTCGTATCCCGTGAGCGCATATTTCGCGCTCCACATCGCCGATTTCCCGCACAGCACTCCACCTGATTCTTTTGTCAGGGAGGCTTTTTCCGCCACGAGAGCCGGCGATTCGCTGCCATCGTCCAGGAGCGCCACTTCGCTGCTCTGGTCATTTCCGTGATCTTGCCGACCAACGCGCTTCCTGATTCTTCGGTGAGTTCCCCTTTGGCCGTCGCCGCAAGGCATTTGCCGGACAGGCCAAGGAGTTGGTCAGAACCGCTTCGGTTCCCGCCTTCAGTTCGAGTTCGAGACCGAGCCGAACGCCGTCGGTGTATTCCGCCGCACAGGGATTTTCGTTCACCGCGCAAAACCCGTGGCGGAAGCCGATGGAGCGCCAGTAATGGCCATCGCCGCAAGGCCCATGGCGACTACCAAGACCACGGCTTTCAGGGCTCTCTTCATTCGGCCCATTTCAAACCTCGACGGGGTCATGCGCCTACTATCATGAAATACCTGATTGATCAATAGAACTTGACCTTGCGCTCAGATGCGTTTCGCGATGTCCGCGGCCACCTCCATGTTGTCTCGATCGCCGCACTCGATCCGGTGCAGATTGGGGATTTTCCGCATCCAGGTCAGCTGGCGGCGGGCGTAGTTGCGCGAGCGTTTCTTCATCTGCTCGATGTCGCCGGCGAGCAGCTCGTCGAATCCGAGCGCCTTGCGCGCGGATCGGCCCGGCCCGGCGGCCTCTGCCCGGCGCACCTCCTCCAGAGCGCCACCGGCGACGATCGCCTCTGTCCGCGCGTCGATCCGCGCGTAGAGCCGGGC
>DATCBF010000166.1:0-11885 GCA_036512025.1 Solirubrobacterales bacterium | reverse complement strand
TCGCCTGATCTTGACAGCGGTGGTCGGCGACTGAATCTTGACGCGGCCTTTACCCGGATTTCACCTGCGGCCAAGGCTCGGCCCTGAGACTCCGCCGGGGACAACAACAAGAGGAGGCCCCAATGCCCCAGATACTCGTAGTGACCGATTCGCCCGACAAGACCGGTGGCGACGTCGTCTACCGGGAGCGGCTCAACCTCAGAGATTTCGAGTCCGACCACTTCTCGGGCCAGTTCGCCGAGCGCGTCGGCTGGGCGGTGCTCGACGCCGACCAGATCGAGCAGGAGGAGGGCAGGCGACGGGCCGTGGGCACAACGCCTTAGGCCACGGCCTTTCAGCTACGCCTGTGAACATTCCCCGATGCCGGCGCGAGCGATCTTCACGCGATCGTCGCCGCGAGCTTGTCGAGCGCCATCCCCCAACCTCGGCCCACGTTTTCAGCCACCTGTGGCATCGCCTCATACAGACGGTCTAGGCGCTCGTGGACGAGGCTGAGCGCGGTCGCGCCTTCGGGCGCCTCGGCCAAGGTGATCGTCAAGCGCGAGTCGTGAGTCGGATCGGCGACGCGCTCGGGGCCGACGAAGCGCCAGCGGAAGACGAGCCGCTCGTTCGGGACCATCTCCAACAGCTCACTGTCGAATCCACCGACATCGCCATCGGGGCCGACCTGCCAGGTGCGGTGATGTCCCCCGACCCGCTCCTCGACCTCGACCCGCTTGACCGAAAGCGACGCGGGGGCGAGCCAAAGGCGCAGGAGCTCGGGATCGAGCCAGGCCCGGTACACCCGCTCGGGCGGGGCCGCGATCGTGCGGCTGAGTCGAACGACATGCTTCTCGGCGGTTTCAGGGTTCATCTTCCATCCTCCTTGAGGTCGGTTTTTTCCGGTCGAAGGAGCGCGTTGAGGGCATCGAGCCGGTCGGCCCAGAAGCCTTCGTAGTAGCGCAGCCAGGTCGAGGCAGAGGCCAGCGGCCCTGGCTCCAGGTGGCAGACGTGGCGGCGGCCCTCGACCGTGCGCCGGACCAGCCCGGCTCGCTCCAGCACCTTCACATGCTTGGAGGCGGCGGCCAGCGACATCGCCAGAGGCTCTGCCAGCTCGCCGACGGTCAGCTCGCCGGTGGAAAGCCGAGCGACCATTTCGCGCCGGGCGCCGTGGGCAAGCGCCTGGAAGACATCATCCATCTCTATCACTCGTTCAACCATTTGGTTGAGCTTAGAGCGTTCCGGTCCCTTTGTCAACCATCTGGTTAACCGTTTGTGGAGACGATCACGGCAGGGCGGTGCAGGCCTCTTCGCTCAAGCCTTCGATCACGGTGCCACCGGCAAAGATCAGGCGCGCGTGGGCGGCAAGGGCGCCGTCCGAGCAGCGGGCCGACGCGAAGCTGTGGCCGACCCCGCGAAAGCGATAGCGGCGACCGATCTTCGCGTCCAACTCGGTCAGCGAGCCGGCGCCGCCAAAGATCTTCGGCACATCGATCCTCGCCCGGTAGCGGTAGGCGCCGCGCTCGCGCTCGATCGGCACCGGGACGACATAGGTCTCGCCCAACAGGGGAATCGGCTGAGCGTGGACGAGCACCGTGGCGGCCGCCCCCGGCGACGGCCCGTTGAACAGCGTCAGCGGCACCCGGACCTTGACCCGGAACAAGCCGACGGGCACGATCGCCTGCACATGGCCGGTGCCGACGATTGCGCCCGCGCACCTGCGCCGCGCCTGCGAAACCGTCGTCTGCTCGATCTTCGCCGGCCTGCAGACGGAAAGGCCCCGGGTCAACAGAAGGCTGTCGCGGTCGAAGTCGAGCACAACCTCCTTCACCGGGGATGGCTGGCCTCCCGTGGTCAGGTGGACGTCCGCCTTGCCCTCGATCTCGACCGGCGCGTAGCTGCGCTGTGGCAACGCGCGAGGCGAGAATGTCGCTTCGGCATGGACCACGAGGGAGCCGACCTTAACCGTGGCGGCGCTGGAGACGGCGCCGGCGATTGCAAGCAGACAGCCGCAGGCGACCAGCAGAGCCGTGCGCGCAATTCGCTTGCCATTCATCCGCATCAAGCTAAACCCCCAACCGATCGCGAAGGTGCGCCCGGTCAGCCGAACTCGATGACGCTGCGGATCCCATCCTGGGCCTCCATCAGCTCGAAGCCGCGGTTGACTTCATCGAGGCTGAGGCGATGGGAGATAAAGGGCTCGACGTCGATCTCGCCGCCGAGGGCGCGGTCGACAAGGAGCGGCACCTGATCGCGCCCCTTGACGCCGCCGAACGAGGAGCCGGCGACACGGAGGCCGGTGATCAGGAGGCGGGGAATGACGTCGAGGGTCTCCCCCCTGCCGGCCACCCCGGCGACAGTGCAAAGGCCCCAGGCCATGCGCGCGGATTCCACCGCCTGGCGCATGACAGCGACGCTGCCGGTCGCCTCGAAGGTGTAGTCGGCGCCGAAGCCACCGGTCATCTCGAGGATCTCCTCGACGACGCCTTCCCCGCCCACCATCATCTCGGTCGCGCCCTGGCCGCGAGCCAGCTCCAGCCGCTCCGGCGAAAGGTCGACGCAGACGACGCGCTCGGCGCCGCGCAGGCGACAGCCCGCGACCGCCCCCAGCCCGACCATTCCCGCCCCGAAGATGACACAGGTGCTGCCCGGCTCCACGGCGGCGGTGTTGATCGCCGCGCCGAGGCCGGTCGAGAGGCCGCAGGCGAAGAGGCAGGCGTGCTCGAGCGGCGCCTCGGGATTGATCTTTGCCAGGGCGATCTCCGGCATCACCGTGTACTCGGCGAAGGTAGAACAACCCATGAAATGGCGGACCCCGTCGCCATCGCGGGAGATACGGGTAGTGCCATCGGGAAGGAAGCCCTTGTTCTGCTGCTCGCGGATCGCCATGCAGAGGTTGGTCCGCGGGTCGACGCAGTGGACGCACTCGCCGCACTGGGGCGAGAAGAGGGTGACGACGTGATCGCCCGGGGCGAGCGAGGTGACGTCGGCGCCGACCCGCTCGACGACGCCCGCTCCCTCGTGGCCGAGCACCGTCGGCGCATAGCCCGAGGGGTCGGCGCCGGAGGCGGTGTAGAGATCGGTGTGGCAGACGCCGCAGGCGACGAGGCGGACCAGCGCCTCGCCCGCCCGCGGCTCGGCGAGCTCGACCTCCTGCACCGCGAGTGGCTGCCCGAACTCCTCCAGCACCGCGGCGCGGATCTTCACCTCAGACCACTCCCTTGTCGATCATGCTCTGCGCGCAGTCGACGATCGTCTCCTCAAGCGGGCGAGGCGACCAGCCGAGGAGGGTCTTGGCCTTCTCGCTCGAGAGCTCGACCTTCTCGCCAAGCTGACCCGTGATCGCGCGGACCTGGGGGTCGAAGATGCCCATCGCCCGCACGACCAGGCTGGGAATGGTCCGCTTCGGCACCTTCGCGGCGGCCGTCCCGAGACGGTCGCGCAGCACCTCGGCGGCTTCCGCCATCCAGATGAACCTCGCCACGGCGATGAGACGCTCTCCGCCCGCCTCCGGGGCGGTCATCGCCGCGATCTGCAGCTCGACGACGTCGCGGACGTCGACGACGCTGAACCCGATCCGCGGCGACCCGGGTATCCCCTTCAGCAGCCGCTCGATAATTCCAAGCGAGGTGGAGCGATCGTCGCTCAGCAGGGGGCCGAGGATGGCGCCGGGGTTGATGACCGCCAGCTTCTCGACCTCGCCCCGCTCCTTGACCAGGTCCCAGGCGGCGCGCTCGGCGATCGTCTTCGATCGGGTGTACGCCGGCAGCCCAGGGTTGTCGAGGTCGGTCCAGTCCTCCTCGGTCAGCGGCGCCGACGAGCTCTTGACGCCGCCGCGGACCGCGGCAACCGAGGAGGTGACCACGATGCGACCGACCCCGGCGTCGAGGCTCGCGCGCAGCACCCGCAGCGTTCCTTCCCGCGCCGGCACGATCAGCTCGTCGGGGTCTTTCGGCTGCTCCGACGGGAACGGGGAAGCCACGTGCAGGACGTAGTCGCAGCCTTGCACGGCCTGCTCCCAGCCATCGTCGCTGTTGAGGTCGGCGGCAAAGACCGAGAGGCGGTCACCCGTGGAGACCTCGGGCTCGAGCCTGGCGCGGAGCTCCGGCTCCCGCGCGATGTCACGCAGCGTCGTGCGCACCAGGTAGCCGCGTCGCAGCAGCTCGACCAGGCACCAGCCCCCGAGGTACCCCGAGCCGCCGGTGACCAGAACCGTCTTCGTCCCTGCCTGTGAATCGTCCAAGTCCAGCCTCCTCAAGCCGTGCCGTGGAGACCGTTCGTCTCCCGGCGACGACGGTACCACCGGGGACGATCAGGGCTTCTGCGCGGCCGGCTCGGTCAACGACGCCGGTTTCGGCTCACCGAAGAGGCGGGCGAGGACGATGCTGAGCTCATAGAGCGCGATCAGGGGCGCCGTCTCCAGCAGCATCGAGACCGGGTCGACCCCGGGCAGCGCCGCGGCGAGAACCGCGCAGGCCAGATAGGCGTAGCGTCGGTTCTGCTGCAGCTGGCTGACCTTGACGATGCCGAGCCTGACCGTGGCGAGGATCCCGACCGGGACCTGGAAGACGATCCCGCAGGCGAGCAGCGTCTGGGCGAAGAAGCCGTAGTACTCCTTGGCCCGGACCTGGATGTTGAACTGGGAGTCGTTGAAGTTGAGCAGGAACTTGGTCGCCGAGGGCAGGACCACGAAGTAGCCGAAGAGGATGCCGGCGATGAAAAGGACCGGGATCAGGAGAAGCAGGGGAACGACCGCCTTTCGCTGCTGGTCGCTGAAGGCCGGCAGGAGGTAGGCGTATGCCTCGTAGAGGATGATCGGCAGCGAGAGGATGATCGCCCCGTAGGCCGAGACGGTGACGGTCGTCGTGAACGGCTCGGTGATCCCGAACGTGATCAGTTTGTGATGCGCGGCCGGCAGCGGCGCGCTCGCCAGTTCGAGCAGGAGATGGTTCTGCCAGAAGCAGAGCGCCAGAGCGACGCCGAAGACCGTGGCCGAGACGACGATGCGCGCGCGCAACTCGTCGAGATGCTCGACGATGCTGACCTCATCCTCATGTGAGATTGGCTTTACGCGGCGCATCATCGCCATCGTCAGACCTGCGTCTTGACGGTCGGGGCGGGGTCCGCGACAGGGCTTGGGGCGACGGCCGACGGCTCGAGTGCCGCCGGGGCGGTGTCGGTTTTCTCGCCGCTGATCGTGCCTTTGAACTCGTGGATGCCCTTGCCGAGCGACTTGCCGAGCTCAGGCAGGCGTTTGGGCCCGAAAACGACGAGCGCGATGATCAGGACGACGACTATCTCCATTGGTCCGATGTTGGGCATTGTTACCTCCGATAGCGATCTGACTGCGATTGACTGCTGCGATTCACGGCGCCCCGGGGCGGAGCCGACCTGGCGATCGACTCCGCCGCCGACCCCGGCGCCGGGACTACTGAAGGAATCCGGTTCCTTCCACTGCCTTGAGGACTTCGGCCGCGGTGAACGGCGTGTCGAAGGCCCCGTCGGGGGTGATCCCGGTCGGCTTGCCGTTGAGGATCAGGCCGGCCACCGACGCGTGCCGCGCCTCGATCGTGACGATCGACAGCGCTGCGGCGACGTAGGCCGGGTTGACGATATTCAGGGCCTGGCCCGAGTAGGCGTGGACACCCGTGTTCTCCAGCGCGACCGCCGTTTTCACGAAGAGCGCTTCTTTGGAGGTGGTGCCGCCGAAGTCGACCTTGGGGGCGGCGATCGCCTTCGAGCCGAGCGTCTTCTTGAGGAAGGCGACGTGGGCGTTCTCGTCGGTGGTGACCGTCTTCAGGAAGACCTGCGTCTGCTTGTCCTTGATGAAGGTCTTCTTCTTCTGGTTGGCGCTGGCCTCGTTGTAGAAGGCAGCCTCCAGATACTCCAGGGTGAGGGCGAAGTTGAGGATGCCGATGTCACCCTTGCCGAATTTGGCGGGAGGACGGCCCTTGCCGCTCGCGGCCATTGCTCCGGCCGGGGTTAGAGCGCCGAGCAGGGCGCCGCCGCCGACAACAGCACCGCCGGCCAGGCCGGCCTTCTTCAGAAAGCTGAGCCGGGTGTCGCCGTCGTCAAGCGTTTCAGCCGCGTCGTGGGCCGCATCGCGGACGACACCGTCGATGTTGGTCTGATCAAGCTTTGTTTCGGGATCCATGCTGCTCCTTTGTGCAGGGGGTGGGTCCCTTCAACTGCGAGAGAGGGGGGCCGACGGATCATCGACAGCGGGGATTTAACATTCGTCCAGCCGCCGAGAGGAGATCTTTTCCCATTGCGCCAGGCCTTACGGGAGTTTCCAAGGCTTAACCAAGGATGCGGCCTTTATAAAATTCTTTGGCTTTATAATGTCTCTCCAGCCAGCCTGTTTGCGGGAGGGAGGACAGTTCCATCTGGATTCAAGTGCGTACCATTTTTTGCCCCTGCGCGAGGGGGGCGGCTGGCCAACCAACCCTCCCCCTCACAGGATGAGCTGAGGAGCTGGCCCTAGGGGATGCGGATGTCACGACGGCCGACCAGAGAGGTTCGTGGGGACCTCCACGCCCGCCTGAACGCGCGGCGCCCTGAGATCGAGGATGCGGTCCTCACCCGCGTCTTTGCCGTCTCCGACCCCTCCGGACCCCCTGTCCCCGAATACACCGAAGGCCTACGCGCCGCGGTCGGCGCCGCCCTCGACTACGGACTCGCCGCGGTCAATCTGAACGAGGAACGGTCGCCCCTGCCCCCACCGGCGCTGCTCGCGCAGGCGCGGATGGCGGCCCGCCACGGCGTCAGCCTTGACACCGTCCTGCGCCGCTACATCGCCGGACAAGCGCTCCTTGCCGACTTCCTGGTCGAGGAGGCGGAAGCCGGTGGGCTTACCCCCGGCGAGCTGCAACGGCTACTGCGAGGCCAAGCCGCCCTCATCGACCGCCTCCTCTCCGCGGTCAGCGAGGAGTACACCCGCGAGTCGGAGGGTCGTCTCTCCTCGGCCGAGCAACGCAACGAGCGCATCGAGCGACTGCTGGCTGGAGAGCCTCTCGACACTTCCCACCTCTCCTATGACTTCGAGGCCCACCACCTCGGCGCGATCGCCAAGGGCCCTGGCGCCGCCGAGGCGATCCGTGCCCTGGTGGCGCCTCTGGACCGTCGCCTGCTTCTCGTCGAGCGCAGCGACGGCGCCGTCTGGGCCTGGCTCGGCGGCAGGCGCCCCATCGACCCCCAGGATCTACAACGCAACGCCGCCGGCCTGCCTCCGCAGGTATCCCTGGCGCTGGGCGAGCCCGCCACCGGTCTCGGCGGCTGGCGACTCACCCACCAGCAGGCTCGCGCCGCCCTCCCGATCGCCATGCGCAGCCCCGATAGCGTCGTCCGCTACGCCGACGTGGCCCTGCTTGCCTCGATTCTCCAGGACGACCTCTTCGCGACCTCGCTGCGTGCCCTCTATCTCGCCCCCCTGCAACGCGAGCGCGACGGTGGCGAGGCGGCACGCGAAACCCTGCGTGCCTACTTCACGGCTGGACGCAATGTGTCCTCAGCGGCCGCGAGCCTTGGCGTCAGCCGCCGCACCGTGGCCAATCGCCTCCGTGTCATCGAGGGGCACCTGGGCTTTCCCCTCGCCGCCTGTACCGCCGAGATGGAGGCCGCGCTGCGGCTCAACGATCTCGATCGGGCGCCCCTGCCCCCAAACATCACAACCTGAGAAGCGACGCCGAGTACGCCTTCTCGTATTGGCAAGGCGGGGCACACCTTCCATTTGGGAACATCGTCGTATTCGTATCAGTGTCAGCAATCCCCGGTGGCCCGAGGCCAGCGGACGGGAGGATTGAACGCAGGGGTGAATGCACCGGCGGCAGTGACATCGAGCTCGCGACAATCGTCCAGATGGCTGGAAGTGGTTGCCGATCCGGTTCGCCTCCAAATTCTTCGGGCACTGACCCAGGTCGGCGAAGCAACCGCCTCCGATCTGGCGGGACACAGCCAGACCAGCTACCAAACCCTGCGCAGGCACCTCGATGCACTTGAGACATTTGGCGTGATCCACGCGAAGCCAGGGAAGAGCGATGGCGAGACACCGGGCCGGCCGGCGGCTCGGTTCAGCCTGCAGCCAGAGATCCGCGAGAGCGTCTGCTCGGTCTTCGGCCCCTCGCCGTAGTGCCCTTGCGCCGCACGGCCGCGACGAAATCCGGCGGCACCGGACCAGCGGGATGAGGACGCTCTTCGCGATCAGCGATCTCCACGTGAGCCATGCCGAGAACCGGCGGCTCGCCGAGCGGCTGGCGCCAGAGTCCGAGGGCGATTGGCTGATCGTCTGCGGCGACGTCGGTGACTCCCTCGAAGATGTCGAGTGGGCGCTGTCGCTGTTCTGCCGCCGCTTCGCCAAGGTGCTCTGGACCCCGGGCAACCACGAGCTTCTGACCCCGCAAGGCGCGGATCGCGAGTCGCGTGGAGATCTCCGATACCGGCAGCTGGTCGACCTCTGCAGGCGGATCGGCGTCCTCACCCCAGAGGATCCCTACCCGATCTGGGACGGCCCGGGAGGGCCCGCGACCGTCGCCCCGCTTTTCCTCCTCTACGACTACTCGTTTGGAAGCAACATCGCCCCCACCAAGGAGGAGTCGCTGCGGCTGGCCTACGAGGCGGGGGTCGTCTGCGTCGACGAGTTCCTCCTGCATCCCGACCCCTACTCGAGCCGGGAGGAATGGTGCCACGCGCGAGTACGGGAGACCGAGACACGCCTCGCCGCCCGCCCGCCTGATATTCCAACTGTTCTGGTCAACCACTTCCCGTTGAACGACGCGCCGACGCGGATACTTCGCCATCCGGAGTTCGCGCAATGGTGTGGCACCCGGCTCACCGCCGACTGGCACATCCGTTTCGACGCTACCGTGGTCGTCTACGGCCACCTGCATATCCCGTTCACGACCTGGCGCGACGGGGTCAGGTTCGAGGAGGTCTCACTCGGATATCCCCGGGAGTGGGGACGGCGCAGTCGGGCCCCGGCGGCGCTGCGGCGGATCCTGCCGGTAGAGGAGTCGAGGTGATCGAGCGGATCCTCCCCGGCACGGCGGTCGCGGTCGAGGCTTTCCACGACCCACCGGACGCCAAGCTCTTCCCGGAGGAGGAGGCCGCCGTCGGCCGGGCAGTGGAGAAACGGCGTCGCGAGTTCACGACGGCCCGGGCCTGTGCCCGGGCCGCGCTGGAGCGCCTGGGCCACCCCCCCGGTCCAATCCCGAGCGGGGATCGCGGCCAGCCGCGCTGGCCTTCCGGGGTGGTCGGCAGCATCACTCACTGCGACGGCTACCGGGGCTGCGTCGTGGCCAGGACATCGGATCTGGTCACGATCGGCATCGATGCCGAGCCCCATGAGCCGCTGCCACCGGGCCTGTTGGCTGACATCGCCCGGCCTGAGGAGATGGGATGGCTCCGAGACCTTTCCCGTAGCGAACCCCAGATCCACTGGGACAGGCTCCTCTTCAGCGCCAAGGAGAGCGTCTACAAGGCCTGGTTTCCGCTGGCGGAACGGTGGCTCGGCTTCGAAGACGCGGAGCTTGCCGTCGACCCCCGGGAGCAGAGCTTCTCAGCCCGCCTGCTGGTGCCTGGCCCGATCGCCGCCGGCAGACAAATATCCGGCTTCGCCGGTCGCTGGCTGGTGTGTGACGGACTGGTGGTAACCGCGATCGCGCTGACGGCGATCTCGCCGGAGGCCGAAGCCAAGAAGCCGTAGCCTCATCCCGGCCGGGATGAGGGCCGCACCGAGATGAGAAAGCCGGCGATCGCGGCAGCCGTCTCCGCGGGCGACTCCCAGAGGACGTTGTGGCCGTGTGGCACCGCCGCCATCGTCAGCCGCGAGCCGAGGGCGTCGCGGTAGCGCCGGTCGTCGGCGCGGCTGTGGATCGCCGAGGTGACCGGCCGGACCAGCAAGGTCGGCACTGGCGCAATCGGGGGCGAGGGCAGGGTCACCTCGTTCCATGCGACTACGGCGGCGGCGGGAGAAAAGCTGAAGCGCAGGCGCCCGTCCGAGCCGCGCCGAAGGTCGCCGGCCGCATAGGCGGCGATCGCCTCTCGTGGCGTCGTCACGACCGTGTCGGCGCTGAGCAGCGCGTTGACGGCGCCGTCGACCGAGGCGAAGCTCCAATCGAGGCGATCCATTTCCGCCGACTTGAGGGCATGGGCCGGGGGCACGCTGAAGCCCGGGTCGAGCAGCGCCATCGCCTCCACCCGCTCGGGCGCCACGGCGGCAAGGGCCGCGATCAGGCGGCCACCGAAGCTGTGCCCGATCCATGTCGCGCTCGGAATGCCGAGCGAATCGACGGTCTCGAGCAGGTCATTGACATGAGTTTCGGTGTTCCACGGGGGCTCGCGTCCCGAAGCTCCGTGTCCCCGCAGGTCCACCGAGACGACCCGGTAGTCCGCGCCGAGCTCCACCGCGAGGGTCTCGAAGATACCCCCGTGCTGGGTGAGACCGTGCACGCAGACAACGGGCTGCGCGGTCCCCGGGCCCCATTGCCTCGTGTGCAGCAACATCTATCGCGACCCCAGCGCCTCGCGCTCAAACTGCTCTGCCATCCATGTATCGATGGCGTTGGCAGTCGTGTCGGCGTTGTCGGCGATAAGGGCGAAGTGATCTCCAGGCACCTCGACCGTCTCGTGCCGTAGTCGCTCGGTGCTCGGCCTGTCCTCCTCAGAGCCGGCGCCCAGCCCCTCGCTCGCTCGCAGCGACAACTCCGGCGTCTCGATCGACCCCTGCTGCCATTCGGCCAGCAAGCGTATGTAGGCGCCCATCGTCATCAGATGGTCGTCGTCGATGGCGATCGCCTCGTGGTCCATCTCGATCAGCGTTCCCATGATCGTGGCGAAGATCTCCGCTGACCGCTCGTTCCCCGGCACCTGCGAATCGATCGTGATCAGCGCCGCCGGGGCCATGTCTTCGCTCTCCAGCCTTTCGACCAGGGCGTGTGCGATCACTCCTCCGCTCGAATAGCCGACGATGACGAAGGAATCGTCACCAGCCGCCTCGCGTGCGGATGCCGCCAACACGTCGACCGCCGCACTCCACGTCGCCGGCAAAAGCCGCCCCTGCCCGGCCCCGGGAAGCGAAAGAGACGTCACGGCTCTGCGCCCCTCGAGGGCGCGGGCGATCTTCACGAACTGGTGAGGGCCGGATCCGACGACGAAAGACGGCACGCAGATGATGCGCGGCGCCGTCCCACTCCGGGAGAGCTGCATCGCGCGCGGCCGTTTGAACTCGTCGACTGAGCGAAAAACGGGATGAAACCTCGAAGCTTCGACTAGAAGCGGCAGAACCTCATGGGCATTCCCCTGGTTATGGGCATTTGTCAACAGGGTCCTTAAGGTCGCCCCTCCGGTCCCGGCCATATCGCCATTCACAGCGACACCGCCATCGGTGCCCTCTTCCAAGCTCAGCGAGAGATGACGGGCCAGCTCGGCCGAGGTCGGATGGTCGAAGACCACGGTGGTCGGCAATTGAACGCCCGCGGCATGGGCGAGGCGGTTGCGCAGCTCGACCGCGCCGAGCGAGTCGAGGCCGAGCTCGAGCAGCGGCTGATCTTCTTCGATCGCGTCGGCGGAGGCGTGGCCGAGAACCGTGGCGACGTGCTCACGAACCAGCGCCAACACCGTCGCTTCGCGGTCTGCCTCGGAGACCGTGGCGAGGTGGCGGGCGAACGAGCCCGCGGCTGCCTTTGAGCGGCGGCGAGAAACGCCGCCGGCAAGGCCCGAGAGGATCGCCGGTAAGACGCCGGCGCGCGCCAGCGTCCCCAACGCTCTCCTGTCGAGAGCGGCGGCGAGGGCGAAGGGCTCCGACCCCGAGCGGGCGCGGTCGAAGATCTCAAGCCCCTGCTCGGTGGAGAGAGGGAGCAGGCCGCCACGTGAGAGACGGGCGCGGTCGACATCTCCCATCGCCGCCAGCT
>DATCBF010000165.1:0-12546 GCA_036512025.1 Solirubrobacterales bacterium | reverse complement strand
CGAACGGACAGGAGCTGCACTGGTCGCAACCGCCTGCGTTGCGGGAGATCGGCCCGCCGCTGACTCCGATCGCGGCCGCCCCCTCCATCGCCAGCTGGCCATTGCGGCCCATTGTCTCGGGGTTGAGCGGGGTGACCCGCAGGAACTGCTCGGCCTCGGCGTAATCCGCATCGAGATCTCCCGCCCAGTCGATCCCAAAGCGCTGCTTCCAGTCCTCCAGGACCGAGTTGGAGGCGCGGAAGCAGGTGCCGGAGTTGATCACCGTCGTCCCGCCGACGACCTTCGCCACGGGGACGGGGATCGGTGGGCGCCCTTCGGCGACGGTGAGGCCGGCGTCGCGGTAGAGGCTCGCGACCGCCTCGAGCGGATCGCTTGGATAGCTGTCGCGGTTGTAGTGCTCGCCGGCCTCCAGCACGATCACGTCGAGGCCGGCCTCGGCCAGCTCAGCCGCGGCGACCGCGCCACCGGCGCCGGAGCCGACGATGATGACGTCGCATTCCTCACCGTCGCCCCTCGGCGTGGTGTCTCCCAGGCTGCCCGCGGGCTCCGGCAGCGAGCCGTCGGCCAGCGCGCAGGTGGTCTCGAAGCCGATTCGCTCCTTTACCCGAGGAGAGACGGCGTAGCCGAGGGTTGAGAAGAGCTTTGCCATCAGCAGCAGGTCGTGGTAGATCGCCAGTCTGGAGCCCTCCATGCGCTGCAGGAAGTCCTCGCGGGCGGCCTGGTCGAGACGGCTGAAGCGCCAGGGGAAGGGCAGCCACTCGAAGACGCGCAGGGCGAGGCGAAGCCGCTTCAGCATCCTCGGGGAGACGGAGCGGAGGAACTCGGAGACCGGCCCGGAGACGTCGACGTCGCGCTCGGCGGCGGGCAGGCCGTCGATGCCCGGCGCCATCGCCGAGCAGATGGCGCTCAGGGTGCGTTGCTCAGCGGCCGACAGCCCCGGCGCGGGCCTTCAACCGGGGTCGGCGGGGCGACCGACCTTGGCGATCAGCGACCACAGCCACAGTGAGAGCACGGCGAGGAAGCCGTCGACGAGGAAGTTGAGCAGGTAGATGAAGACGTGCTGGTCGAAGAGGTAGAAGCCGAGCGAGCCGAGCGAGGAGGCGGTCTTGCCGGCGGCGAGGACCAGCAGCAACGGCCGGTAGCGGACGACGTCGGCCTGGGCTACCAGGCAGATGCCGGTGATCACCACCATGTAGGCGAAGGCCAATGCCAGCCAGAGCTGCTCGCTGGAGTGGGGCGCGCGCGGGAAGCTGCCGATCCAGTTGCCGAGGTCGGAGATTGTGTCGGCGACGCCACTGGGCACGGCGATGAAGAAAATGCCGACCACGGCGAAGCTGACCGCGAGCAGGCGCAGGCTGAGGACTACGAAGCGCTCTGCCGCCGGCCCCTGCATCGGGCGGACAATAACTGGCTGAGCAGCCAGGCGGTGCTAGGGAGGCGTGGCAGGGGTTCCGCTTAACTTTTTCGAGTGGCGTGATCGGCCGGCCGTCGACCGTCTGACGAAAAAGCGCAAGACGCTTCACCCCTGCCACGCCTCCCTATTTGTGGAGCTGCCTAGAATCCGGCGCGTGATCGACCGGGACCAGGTGCTTCATGTGGCGAGATTGGCTCGCTTGCGGCTTTCCGATGCCGAGGTGGAGACGATGATTGGAGAGTTGTCGGGGATCCTCGGGCACGTCGATCGGATTGGGAAGTTGGATCTCGAGGGGGTTGAGCCGACCTCGCATGTGGTTGAGCTGGAGAACGTGCTGCGGGCCGATGAGCCCTGGCCGAGCCTGCCGCGGGATGCGGCGCTTGCCTCGGCTCCGGAACCGTTGGATGGAGCCTTCAGAGTTCCCTCGCCGCAGGCCGAGGCCTAGATGGCTGAGCTCCTCGAGTTGACGGCCCTCGGGGCCCACGGGGCGATGGTCGCGGGCGAGATCTCCGCCGAGGAGTACGCCGGCGCCTGGGTCGAGGCGGCGGCGGGTGACGACCTCAACGCATATCTCTGGCGTGACGAGGGTGGCGGCGAGGGCGCCGCGATCGGAGTCGAGCGGGTCTGCGTGGCGCCGGTTGCCGTCAAGGACATCTTCTGCACCGAGGGAGTGCCGACCACGGCCGGCTCGCGCATCCTCGAGGGCTACCGCCCTCCATACACCTCGACCGCCGTGCGCCGGCTGATCGAGGCGGGCGCGCCGGTGCTCGGCAAGACCAACATGGACGAGTTCGCGATGGGGTCCTCGAACGAGAACTCCGCCTACGGGCCGGTGCTCAACCCCTGGGATCGCGGACGGGTGCCGGGCGGGTCTTCCGGTGGCTCCGCCGCCGCGGTCGCCGGAGGCCTCGCCCCCTGGGCGATCGGGACCGATACCGGTGGCTCGATCCGCCAGCCGGCGGCGCTCTGCGGGATCGTCGGCCTGAAGCCGACCTACGGAGCGATCTCGCGCTACGGGATGATCGCCTTCGCCTCTTCGCTGGACCAGTGTGGCCCGCTCACCCGCGACGTCAGCGACGCTGCCTTGCTGCTCGCGATCATGCAGGGGCGCGACCCCCTGGACTCGACTTCGGTCGGCCTGCGGGATGGGGTGCGGTTGCCGGACCGGGAGGATCTTTCCGGGCTGCGCTTTGGCGTGCCGAGCGATCTCACCGGCGATCTGTTCGACGCCGGCGTGCGCGAGGTCTTCGAGGCGACGCTGAGGAAGATTGAGAGCCTTGGCGGGGAGATCGCGGAGGTGAGGCTGCCCAGCGCCGAGCACGGGATCTCCGCCTACTACGTGATCGCTCCGGCAGAGGCCTCCTCCAATCTCGCCCGCTATGACGGCGTCCGCTACGGGATGCGCGCGGACGGCGTCGAGGATCTGCTGGAGATGTATGAGCGGACCCGGGCGGAGGGGTTCGGCGCCGAGGTCAAGCGGCGGATCATGCTCGGCACCTACGCGCTCTCCTCCGGCTACTACGACGCCTATTACGGCCAGGCGCAGAAGGTACGCACCAAGATCGCCGAGGACTTCTCCACCGCCTTCGCCGGCGTCGACTTCGTCATCACCCCGACCTCGCCCTCGGTCGCCTTCGAGCTCGGCGAGAAGACCGCGGATCCGCTCTCGATGTACCTGAACGACTACTTCACGGTGCCGATGAGCCTGGCCGGGATCCCCGCGATCTCGATCCCGGCCGGCCTCGCCGAGCCCGAAGGCGGTGGGCCGCGGCTGCCGGTCGGCTTCCAGATCGCGGCGCCCGCCTTTGCCGAGCAGAAGCTGCTGGAGGCTGCGTATGCCCTGGAGCAGGCGATCGGGTTCGATGCCAGGCCGGAGGGCGTCGATGGCTGAGCTCGAGGCGGTGATCGGGCTGGAGATCCATGTCCAGCTCGCGACCAAGACGAAGATGTTCTGCGGCTGTGAGCTGTCCTTCGGCGACGAGGCCAACGTCCACACCTGCCCGATCTGCCTTGCCCATCCGGGGGTGCTGCCGGTTCCCAATGAGCAGGCGATCCTCTACGCCCTGCAGATCGCCGCCGCGCTGGGCTGCGAAGTGGCGCCGCGGTCGATCTTTCACCGTAAGAACTACTTCTACCCCGACAGCCCGAAGGCCTACCAGATCAGTCAGTACGACATTCCGATCGCCAGCAACGGTCGCCTCGGCGACATCCGCATCCACCGTGCCCACCTCGAGGAGGACGCGGCGAAGATGATCCACGTCGGCGAGTCGGGCCGCATCCACGGCTCCGGCGCCTCTCTCGTCGACTTCAACCGCGGCGGCACCCCGCTGGTGGAGATCGTCACCGAGCCCGACCTGCGCGGCGCCGCCGAAGCGGCGGAGTGGGCTCGCCTGCTGCGCACGACCGTCCAGCAGCTCGGCGTCTCCGACGTGAACATGGAGGAGGGCAGCCTGCGCTGCGACGCCAACGTCTCCGTGCGCCCGGCCGGCAGCGAGGAGCTGGGGACTAAGACCGAGCTGAAGAACATGAACAGCTTCCGTTTCCTGCAGCGCGGGGTCGAAGCCGAGCTGGAGCGCCAGCGTGAGCTGGTCGAAGCGGGGGGGACGGTCACCCAGGAGACCCTCCATTTCGACCCGCAGACGGGCTCCCTGACCTCGCTGCGCTCGAAGGAGGAAGCCCACGACTATCGTTACTTCCCCGAGCCCGACCTGGTGCCGCTGGCGCCGACCGAGGCGATGCTGCGGGAAGCGCGCGAGTCGCTCCCTGAGCTGCCGGTGGCGCGGATCGAGCGCTATGTCGAGGAGATGGGCCTTGCGGCCGACGCCGCGGCCCTGCTCGCCGGAGATCCCGAGACGGCTGCCTATTTCGAGAAGACGGTCGCGGCTGCGCCCGACCTAGAGCCTCGAGTGCTGGCCAACTGGGTGACCGGCGAGCTGGCGGCGGCGCTGCGCCAAGACGAGGAGGAGGTCAGCGCCTCCTCCTCGCGCGTGGAGCCCGCCGCCCTCGCCGCTCTCGTGGTCATGGTCGGGGAGAAGAAGATCTCTCACGGCAGCGGCAAGTCCGTCCTCGCCGCGCTTGTGGCCAAAGGTGGCGACCCCGCGGCGATCGTCGAGAGTGAGGGCCTGGCCCAGATCTCTGACTCAGGTGAGCTGGAGTCGATAGTCGCCGCCGCGGTGGAGGCCAACCCGAAGGCGGCAGAACAGATTCGCGCCGGTAACGAGAAGGCGATCGGCGCCATCGTCGGCGCGGTGATGAAGGAGACCAAGGGGCGGGCCGACGGCGGCGAGGTCAATCGTCTGATCAAGCAGCGGCTCGACGCCTGAGTGTGAACGTGGTTTCTTCCGGTGTGCGGCAGTAAAGGCGTTCGCGCTGGGCGAAAGTGCTTTCCGATACTTTGTAACAATCTGTTACAAGGTTGCTATCGTGGCCACATGGCCTGGAATGTCGTCATCGCCGGTGGGGGATTTGCGGGGGCGGCGGCTGCTCGGGAGCTGGAGAGGTTGATGCCGCATCAGTCGGCGCGGCTGATGCTCGTGAACGAGACCAACTTCATGCTCTACACGCCGTTCCTGCCGGAGGCAGCGGCAGGGACATTGGAGCCCCGTCATGTGGTCACCCCACTGCGGGACATGCTCAAGCGCACCTATCTGCGCCTGGGCTCGATTGTCGGGCACGATCCCGTGGCCAAGACTGTCGAATTACGGGCGAAAAACGGCGAAGTTGAGCAGCTTCCCTATGACCAGTTTCTGCTGGCGCTGGGTTCTGTTTCGCGCGTGCTGCCGGTGCCCGGCTTGGCCGAGCACGCGGTCGGCTTCAAGGGGCTGGCCGATGCGATCTGGCTCCGCAACCATGTGGTCGAGACGCTTGAGGAAGCCAACGCCACTGAAGACCCCGCTCGTCGCGACGAGCTGCTCACCTATGTCTTCGTCGGCGGCGGCTACGCCGGGCTGGAGGCGCTGGCCGAGCTTCAGGACTTCGCCGCCGACGCGATGGAGAGCTACCCACGGGCACGGCTGCACGGGATGCGCTGGGTCCTGGTCGAGGCAACCGACCGGGTGCTGCCGGAGATCGATCGCCGGCTCGCCGATTACGCCCTGCGCGAGCTGCGCGGCCGCGGGATCGACATCCGGCTCGGCACGACCCTGGAGGAGGTGAGCGCCGACAGCGCCCGCCTCTCCAACGGCGAGACCCTGCCGACCCGCACGGTGGTCTGGACCGCCGGTGTCGCCGCGCAGCCGATGCTGAAGCAGCTCAGCGTGCCGCTCGACGAGCGCGGGCGTGTCCCGACGGACGAGCACCTGCGCGTCAAGGGCATGGACTCGGTCTGGGCGATCGGAGACTGCGCCGCCGTGCCGGATCCGCGCGGTGGGCAGTGCCCGCCGACGGCGCAGCACGCGGTTCGCCAGGGCCCGGTCGCCGCCCGCAACATCGCCGCCGAGCTGGGTGTCGGGTCCCCACAGCCGTTCGAATATCGCAGCAATGCCGCCTTCGTCAACCTCGGCCGCTACAAGGCGGTCGGCAAGGTCGGCGACCGCACCTTTCGCGGGTTCCCCGCCTGGTGGATGGCCCGGACCTACCACATGAGCCAGATTCCGGGCGTCGCCCGCAAGACCCGTGCGGTCATCGACTGGACCGCCAGCCTGCCATTTCGCCGTGACATCTCCGAGGTCGGCTCCATCGGCCACCCAAAGCCGCTGAAATAGCGGCATGGGCTACGAGTATCCGGTTATCGCCTTCTTCTTCGGCCTCGCCACCGGCATCATCGGCAAGGGCAAGGGAAGCTCCTTCTGGCTCTGGTTGATCATCGGCGCGGTGCTCCCGATCCTCGGCTTGGTCGCCGTGGTTCTCTACCGCTCCGAGAAGCACGAACCAGAACGCCAGTGCCCCAACTGTCACAAGGTGGTCAAGCTCTACGTGCAGGTCTGCCCGCGCTGTGGGACCGACCTCTATCTCCCGGATCCGGCAGAGGTTCGCCATCCGGGAGTGGGGTAGGACGCAGGTCCTGCGTCCCAACCAACACGCCTCGAAGCTCGACCAGCGACGCATTCGTGGTTTGTTGCGCTAGGTGAGACAAACCACGAGTTCACGCCTCTAGGAGCGCTTCGGACCCCGGTTCCTCCCACGACACGTCACTACCGCAGCCAGGTGCGGACGATCGCGTTGGCGAATCCCAGCCCGTAGCGCACCACCGCCGGCTTCTTCGAGTGGCCGTGCAATCGCTGTTCGACCGTGATCGGGATCTCTTTGGCCGGGATCCCCCGCTTGATCGCCTCGATCATGAACTCGGAGGTGTGGAACTGCTCCTGGCGCAGGACCAGCTGGGGGAGGACCGTGGTGCGCACGGCGCGGTAGCCGTTGGAGCAGTCGGTGACGTGGGTGCGGGTTATGAGCGAGACAAGGCGGTTGAAGAAGACGATGCCGAGCTCGCGGGCGAAGTGGTTGCGGTCGGCCTGGCCGAGGACGCGGGAGCCGTGGGCGACGTCGACCTCGCCGTCGAGGACGGGCTTGACCAGGCGCTCCATCTCCGAGGGGAGATGCTGGCCGTCGGCGTCGAGGGTGACGACTATCTCGGCTCCCGATTCGACCATCAGCCGGTAGCCGGTCCGCAGGGCGGCGCCACCGCCGCGGTTGATTACTTGGCGGGCGACGGCGGCGCCGTGCTCGGCGGCGACATCGCCGGTGCCGTCGCGCGAGCCGTCATCGACGACAAGGACCGAGGTCCCCACCCCGCAGACCTCGCTCGGCATCTGGTCCAGCACGTGGGCGATGTTCTCGGCCTCGTTGTAGGCGGGGATCAGGATCGCGATCTTGCCGCGGAAGCGCTCCGGCAGCTTCGCCTGGCGGAACTGCTCCCAGGCCAGCCCCTCGAGCACCGCGGAGAGCTGGCGCGAGTTGCGGCCGGCCTGGGCCAGCGCCCGCAGCACGAGCAGAAAGAGAATGAAAATGGCGAAGACGGCGAGGCCGAGGATTCGGCCGCCGTTTCCCTTCTGGAAGGAGAAGGTCGAGAGCAGCTTGTCGGTGACTTCGGTGCCGGAGACGATTGCCAGCCCGATGCCGGCGGCCAGCAGGATGAGGACATCGACGTTGCGCAGTGAGTGGCGGCGAATCAGCGCGTAGGCGACGATCGCGACCGCCGCGATCAGCCCGGCGCCGCGAAGCGCGGTCAGTTCCGGGGGGAGGATTCCTGCCTGGAGGGCCATGGGCCGCTAGACAATAGGGCCGCGGCCCCCCGCGAAAGGGCCGCGCCGGCAAGCGGGAAGACAAGTGTCATCAAGACCTCGTTGCGCCGGCTCGCCGCCAGCGAGGCCGCCCCGATCAGCGTCACCAGCACGATTGGCGTCGCCATCGCGGCCAGCTCCCACCACCAGCGGCGCCAGGCGAGCACGGCAAAGCCGGCGAGCGCCAGGGCCACGATCAGCAGCTGCATCGCCCTGCCGGCGGTGCTGCTCATAGCTTCGCCGACGCCGCTACTCCACATTCGGCCGACCTTGCGCACCGTCATCCCGAGGTAGCCGAGGGGGTCTGCGCCGAAGTAATGGGAGAAGTTCTGCTTGCCGATCTTGCCCAGGGCGGAGTCGCGCGGCAGCTTCGGGTAGCGGGCGGCGACGCGGTTGAAGAGCGGTGTCGGATTGACTGCGTCGAGCGCTTCTGAGTTCGGGTCAAGGTCACGGTGCAGGTAGCGCCTGGCCAGCAGTGCCTTGACCCGCAGATATTCGCCATCGGCGGGGAGGAAGGTGCCGACGTACAGCGCCTTGCCCCCGCCGGTCGAGATCGGGACAAAGCGCCCCAGGACGTCGTAGTTGCGGATCGTCCAGGGGACCATCGGCAGGACGAAGGCGACGAGCAGCAAGGCCGCGCCCCGGGCGCCCGGGCGCCAGCCGCGCTCTCTGCCGACCCTGATCAGGGCGAGCAGGACGAAGGCGGCGCCGACAATCAGGTACTCGGGTCGGATCAAGGCGGTCAGGCCAAAGAGGAGCCCCGGCAGCAGCCAGCCGCGCAGGCGTGGTTGGTCACTTGCCCACAGAAACGCCAGCACCGCCGTGGGCAGGGTGAGGATCGCGGGCGGCTCGCTCATCAGGGCGCCTGTCGAGTGGATGAACGGTGGGTAGACCGCTACGCAGAAAGCGGCGACCAGGCCCGCCGGCGCGCAGGCGATTCGTCGGCCGAGCGCGAAGACGACGACGATCGCCGCCAGTCCCAGCAACGCCTCGACGATTCGCGCGGTTCCTTCGCGCGCGCCTCCCGTGGCGTAAAAGCTCGCGGCGTAGAGCAACGGCGCCCCCGGCGACCAGTCGCTGGGGTCTTCGAAGGTCGGCCCCCCGTAGCTGCCTTCGACGTAGAGCGACTTGGAGAGGGCGTAGTAAGCGTGGGCATCGTCCCCGGGCGAGGCGAGCGGCTCCACCACCCGGTAGGCGCGCAGGCCGAGGCCGAGCACGAGGATCAGCCCCAGAAGCACGAGGGTCGTGCGTCCGTAGCGCTCAGGGAGGGCTCTGATCTGGTCGCCGGGCGCGGTCACCGTGGCTCAGGCTATCCGCGCAGGCTCGATCCGGCGCCCGGCGAATAAAGGCCGGTCAGGAGTCCCAACCCCAGATAGGAGCCCAACATGCGTCGCGCATCCTTGATCGCTGTCAGTGTCGTTGCCTGTTCCCTCGTTGCCCTCACGGGCGGCGTCGCCGCCGCCAAGACCCCGGCCCAGGCCTGCTCCACAACCTCCGAAAACGTGGTCGGCAAGTTGGTCAAGGGCACGCTCACCTCAAGCAACGTCAACTCGGTCCAGGCGAGCTTCGCGACTTGCAGTCACGCCAAGAAGGTGATGCGCAAGACCACGAGCTTGCGGGTCGAGGAGCCGAAGAGCGTCGCTGCTTTCTACTGTGTGCCTACTGTGTTGGCGACTGGTCCCGACGTCGTCAAATACGTCTGCACCTTCAAAGGGGCCGACACGGCGATGTTTGTCAAGCTGGTCTTCAAGGTGAAGTACAACCTCGACTGATCGTCGTCGCCGCCCGCGCAGCCGACATCGACCACAGTGGGGTGGGGTCAATGTCGGCTGCGTGTTGATTCCCAGAGCCATGCCGCGCCGACTCCGGCCAGGGCGGCGACCAGCGGCAGCATCACCAGGACTCGGCGCGGCGAGGCGACCAGCAGGGCGCTGATCGCCGTGATCGAGAGGAAGATCGTCGCCAGCAGCAATGCCTCCCAACGGCGGCGCCAGGCCAGGGCCGCGAGGCCAAGCAGGCCAAGGGCCACCAGCGCCCAGTGCAGGGCCTCCCAACCGGGCTCGCGCATCACTTCGCGCGGGCCGTGGGACCAGATGCGGCCGATCTTGGCGGCGATGAAGCCGGTGTATTCGAGCGGCTCTTCGGAGATGTCGTCCCAGAGCTGTTCCCGTCCCATTCGCGAGAGAGCCTTGTCGATTTCGATGCCGGGATAGCGCTCGGCTGCCAGCGCCGCGAGGATCTGCTCGAGACGAGGATCGGTCCCGAGTCGCCGGGCCAGCTCAGGGTGGCGCTTAAGCACCTCTTCTCCCACCCGTTCCGGGTCGCCGCCGGAGGGCAGGTACGTGCCGGCGAAGAGGACCTGGCCACCACCGGTGGAGATCGGGACGAAGCGGTCGAGGGCGATCGCGTTGCGGATCGTCCAAGGGGCCACGATCACGACGACGCCGGCCAGCAGGATCGCCGCTTGTGACAGCGAGCGCCTCCATTCGCCGCGGGCACGGCGGGCGAAAACCACGATCGCGAGTAGGAAGGCGACCGCCAGGTACTCGGGCCGAGCCATCGCGGTAGCCCCGAGCAGGGCGCCGGGAAGCAGCCAGGCTGCGAGCCGCGACCGATCTGCCGCCCACAACATCGCCAGCACCGATCCCGAGAGCAGCGCTGCCGCCAAGGGCTCCGACATCAACATTCCGCCGTACTCGAGGAAGGCTGGATAGATCGCGATCGCCCCCGCTCCGATCAAGCCCGCCGCCGGGCCCGAGAGGCGGCGGCCGATCAGGTAGGTGAAGAGGACCGAGAGCGAGGCAATCAGCGCCAGCGCCACCCGCGCCAGCCGTTTGTGGACGCCGCCACTGACCCTGTAGATGCCGGCGACGAGCAGCGGCAGGCCCGGCGAGTAGTTGTCGGCCGGCTGAGTCGCGCTCTTGCCAAGGGTGAAGCCGCGACCTTCGTCGAGGTCGTGCGCGATCGTCGCGTAGGCGACAGCGTCGAAGACGGGCGCCCTTCCCTCCCAGGCGTAGTCGACGCGCAGGCCGATCCCGAGCAACAGGATCAAGGCCAGGGCGATCAAGCCCGCCCGGCCCCCGTTTCGTGCCGCCAGACCGCTCGCCATCGGGGGATCGTATGTCGCTTGGCCGAGGGCCTCACGGGCGCGCGGCATCGACCCGGTCCGGTACTCTGCCGCGCCTATGCGAGTTCTCATCCTCGGGGGCGACGGCTACCTGGGATGGCCGACCGCGCTGAGGTTCTCGGCGCGCGGCCATGACGTTGCCGTCGTCGACAACTTCGCCCGTCGTCGCTGGGTGGCCGGCGCCGGCAGCGACTCGCTGACCCCGATCCTCGGCCTCGACCAGCGGATAGATGCCTGGCGCGAGCTCTCGAGCAAAGAGATCCACAGCTACGTCGGCGCCGTCGAGGACGGCGACTTCCTCGACGGCGTCGTCGCCGAGACCCGCCCCGAAGCGGTCATCAACTATGGCCAGCAGCCCTCGGCCCCCTACTCGATGGCCTCCCGCGAGAAAGCCGTCGAGACCCAGCACGCGAACGTGATCGGCAACCTCAACCTGCTCTTCGCGATCCGCGACCACGTCCCCGAGTGCCATCTGGTCAAGCTCGGAACGATGGGCGAGTACGGCCAGCCCAATATCGATATCGAGGAGGGCTACATCGAGATCGAGCACAAGGGACGGAAGGACACGCTCCCGTTCCCGAAGCTCCCCGCCTCGCTGTATCACTGCTCCAAGGTCCACGACTCGACCAATATCCACTTCGCCTGCCGCACCTGGGGCCTGCGCGCGACCGATCTCAACCAGGGCGTCGCCTACGGGATCGAGACCGATGAGACCGCCGGCGACGAGCGCCTGATCACCCGCTTCGACTACGACGAGATCTTCGGCACCGTGCTCAACCGCTTCTGCCTGCAGGCGGTCATCGGCCACCCGTTGACCGTCTACGGGAGCGGCGGCCAGACCCGTGGCTTCCTCAACATCCGCGACACCCTCAGCTGTGTCGAGCTGGCGGTCGAAAATCCCGCCGCGGACGGCGAGTTCCGCGTCTTCAACCAGTTCACCGAGCAGTTCTCGGTGCTCGAGCTGGCGGCGCTGGTCAAGGAGGCGGGGGAGCACCTCGGCTACTCGGTCGCGATCCAGCATTACGACAACCCGCGCGTCGAGAAGGAAGAGCACTACTACAACGCCGTCCACACCAAGCTGCTTGATCTCGGCCTCGAGCCGACGCTGCTCGGCGAGGAGCTGGTCGAGTCGATGATCCACGTGATCGAGCGCTACAAAGGCCTAGTGATCGAGGGCGCGATCGACCCGCGCACACGCTGGAACCCGGGCGAGCCGGTCAGCCTCTAAATCGCCTGCAAGGCAGCCGTCAGGCCGCTGGTACCATCGCCATCCCCATGCGAGCCGCCGACGCACTAATGCAGAGCCTCAAAGCCGAGGCCGTGGAGCACATCTTCGGTATCCCCGGCGGGGCCAATCTTCCGACTTACGACGCGTTGGTCGACGCGGACCTGCGCCACATCCAGGTCCGCCACGAGCAGGGCGGCGGCCACGCCGCCGAGGGCTACGCTCGCGCCTCCGGGCGGGTCGGCGTGGCTTTCGCGACCTCCGGGCCGGGCGCTACGAACCTGGTCACCGCGATCGCCGACGCGATGATGGACTCGACGCCCACGGTCTTCGTCACCGGCCAGGTCAGGACCGAGCTGATCGGCACCGACGGCTTCCAGGAGGCCGACATCCTCGGCGCCACCCTGCCCTTCGTCAAGCATTCCTTCCAGGTCACCGACCCGCGGCAGATCCCCGAGTACGTGCACGAGGCTTTCCATCTCGCCTCGACCGGGCGGCCGGGCCCGGTGCTGATCGACATCCCGCAGGATCTCTCGCGCGCCGACATCGAATACGCGGCGCG
>DATCBF010000164.1:0-2122 GCA_036512025.1 Solirubrobacterales bacterium | reverse complement strand
CCGAAGAGGCCCAGGTACATCGCCAGCCAGCGGCCGGTGCCGACTTTCTCCTTGAGGATCTGGCGAGTGAAGACGATCTCTCCGGCTTCGATGTTGTAGTCGGCGCCGAGCGACTGTTCGACGCCGTTGATGAAGACGGTGAACGGAGGTTCAGCGCCGGCCGGCAGCTTGACCCGGTTGCCGGCGGCGTAGCTGCCCTTGGGGATCTCGGTGGTGGAGTCGGTCATGCGCCGGCCAGAGTCTGGCGGACCGCGTCGAACGGGGTATCCCGCCCCTGCGGCTCCAGCTCCTGGCGGCGCAGGCCGCCGCTGTAGGCGACCAGGCTCCCGTCTCCTCGAACGTCGACCCCGGCGATCGGCTTGTGGAGCAGCCCCTTGCCGGTCAGCTGCAGCCGAGCGTGAACCTGATCCCGAGCCTGGTAATCCCGCAACAACGAGGCGGCGGGAACAGGCCCCTCAGCCTGAATCGCATGAGCCTCGGCCCGCAATTCAGCAATCGCCTCATCGAGATCGTCAAACGCCCCATGGCGAACGTCAGAACCGTGCCGAACTGTCAACTTCCAACGAGACACAGAAGCAAGCTTATGAGGAGCTCGCCGCCTGGAGGCCCGGCCACTCCTGGGAGCTGGCCTCGCGATGCGCTGGCGCACTCCCCCTCCACGACCTCCGTCGCTAGGCCCCGCGCCGAGGCCGTTTAGGCCTGCGCGCCGGCGGCCCGACGATTTTCTCGGGCCCGTCACGGTCCGCCATCGCCACGTAGTCGCGCTCGCGCTCGCCGGTGTAGATCTGGCGCGGGCGGGCGATTTTCTTGTCCGGGTCTTCCTGCATCTCCATCCACTGGGCGACCCAGCCCGCGGTGCGGGGGATGGCAAAGATCACGGTGAACATGTTGGCCGGGATCTCCATCGCCTCGTAGATGATTCCCGAGTAGAAGTCGACGTTCGGGTAAAGCTTGCGCGAGGTGAAGTACTCGTCGTCAAGCGCCCGTTTCTCCAGCTCGCGGGCGATCTCGATCAGCGGGTTGTACTCGGTCGCCTCGAAGATCTCATCCATGTGCTGCTGGATGATCCGCGCCCGCGGGTCGTAGTTTTTGTAGACCCGGTGGCCGAAGCCCATAAGTTTCTCCTCGCGACCCTTGACCCGCTCGAGGAAGTCGGGGATGTTCTCCGGCGACTCGATCCGCCGCAGCATCCGCAGCACCGCCTCGTTGGCGCCGCCGTGCAGTGGCCCGTAGAGGGCGGCGACCCCGGCGGCAACGGCCGAGTAGGGGTCGACGTCGGAGGAGCCGACGCCGCGCACCGCGTTGGTCGAGCAGTTCTGTTCGTGGTCGGCGTGGAGGATGAAGAGCACGTCGAGCGCCTTCGAGAGGACCGGCTTCGGCACGTGTTTGTCTTCGGTCTTCTTGAACATCATCGAGAGGAAGTTCTCGGCGAAGTTGAGTTCGTT
This sequence comes from Solirubrobacterales bacterium, assembly GCA_036512025.1. Lineage (GTDB taxonomy): Bacteria > Actinomycetota > Thermoleophilia > Solirubrobacterales > 70-9 > DATCBF01. The sequence goes on along the minus strand of DATCBF010000164.1, from coordinate 677 downwards.
GTCCGGGTAGACGTAGGGCAGGCCCATGTTGTGGCGGTAGGAGAAGGCGGCGAGGGTCGGCACCTTGGCGATCAGGCGGACGGCGGCCATGTAGCGCTCTTCGGGGTCGCCGATCTGCTTCGCGTCCGGGTAGAAGGTGGAGAGGGCGCCGACGCCGGCCAGCAGCATCCCCATCGGGTGGGCGTCGTAGCGGAAGCCCTCGAAGAACTGCTTCAGGTCCTCGTGGACGTAGGTGTGGTGGGTGATGTCGAACTCCCAGCGATCGAGCTGGGGCCCGGTCGGCAGCTCGCCGAAGATCAGCAGGTAGGCGGTCTCGAGGAAGCTGGAGCGCTCGCAGAGCTGCTCGATCGAGTAGCCACGGTGTTCGAGGATCCCGGCGGCGCCGTCGATGTAGGTCACCGCCGAACGGCAGGAGGCGGTGTTGGTGAAGGCCGGGTCGTAGGCCAGCATCCCGAATTCGTCCTCGTCGACCTTGATCTGGCGCAGGTCCATCGAGCGCACGGTGCCGTCCTCGATCGGCAGCTCGTAGGTCTTGCCGGTGCGGTTGTCTGTGACTGAGAGCGACTCGGAGCTCATGCGGCGCCCATTCTGTCAGCTTGCGCTCGCGGGCCGTTAAGAGGCTGCGACGCCCTCAAACTGGGTCATCGCGCGCAGCGCCTCGAAGCGCTCATCGATCT
>DATCBF010000163.1:0-5027 GCA_036512025.1 Solirubrobacterales bacterium | reverse complement strand
ACTAGCGAAACCCCCGCCCACGCCTGGCGGCGGCGGACACGGCGCGGCGCGGCGTCCTCAGTCGGCCGAATAGCGCTGCTATTCGACCTCCCGCGTCCTTGCCCCGCTTGGTCCGGCGCTCGCCAGTCGCAGACGCGAGTTCGCTAGACCCTCCTAGGCTGTGGGCATGAGCGACTTCACCGCCGACTTCGGGCGCACCGCCGACGACTACGCGCGTCACCGAGCCGGGTTCCCGCCCGAGCTTGTCGATCGGCTTGCCGCGCTGGGCGTCGAGCGGGCCGGGTCGAGGGTCTGCGATCTCGGCACTGGCACGGGCAGCCTTGGCCGGCTGTTCGCCCTGCGAAGCTGCGAGGTGACCGGCGTCGACATCGCCGCTCCGCTGCTTGAGCAGGCCCGGCGCCTGGATCGCGAGGCCGGTGTCGAGACGACCTATGTCAAGGCCCCGGCGGAGGCGACCGGGTTGCCCGATGGCGCCTTCGACATCGTCAGCGCTGGCCAGTGCTGGCACTGGTTCGACCGGCCCGTCGCGGCGCGCGAGGTCAGGCGGCTGCTTGTCGCCGGCGGCGCGATCGTGATCGCCCATTTCGACTGGCTGCCCGCTCCCGGTGGCGTGGTTGCGGCGAGTGAGGAGCTGATCCTCCGCTACACGCCTTCTTGGCCGTTTGCCGACAGCGCCGGGATCTATCCGCAATGGCTCGTGGACCTGCCGGACGCCGGCTTCATCGGCATCGAGACGTTTTCCTTCGATATCTCAGTTCCCTATTCGCGGCAGGCCTGGATCGGGCGGCTGCGAGCGAGCGCGCCGATCTCGGGGACCCTGGGCCCCGAGGAGGTGCGGCGGTTCTGCGGGGAGATCGAGGCGATGCTCGAGGAGCGTTTCCCGGACGATCCGCTGGTAGCGCCGCATCGGGTCTGGGCGGTCGTGGCTCGGGCCGGCTCGGCGCGAGCCTGATCATCTGCCCGCGTCTGCATTAGGGTTACCAAATTAGGTGCCCCTAATATCTACTGACGATCCACCCATCAGGAGGCCTTCATTGCGGCGGTTGGCAATTGCAATTGGTTTGAGCGCGATCCTCGGAGCGGCGATTGCCGGCTGCGGCGGATCCTCTTCGGGCTCGAGCGGGTCGCTGACTCTCTACAGCGCTCAGCACGAAGAGATGACGAACGCGCTGGTCAAGGCCTTCGAGAAGAAGACCGGCGCCACCGTCAACGTCCGCTTCGGGGAGGACGAGGGCCTGGCGGGCCAGATCACCGAGGAGGGCTCGGCCTCGCCGGCGGATGTCGTCCTCACCGAGAACACGCCGCCGCTGGAACTGCTGACGGAGAAGGGGTTGCTGTCAAAGGTCGACCCCTCGACGTTGTCTCAGGTCCCCGCCCGCTACAGCTCACCCAGCGGCCACTGGGTCGGCGTCGCCGCCCGTGAGACGGTGATGATCTACAACCCGAAGCTGATTGCCGCCGATGAACTGCCGGCTTCGATCCTCGACCTCGCCAAGCCCGAATGGAAGGGCAAGCTGGCGATCGCCCCCTCCGAGCCCGACTTCGTGCCGATCGTCAGCGCGATCGAGAAGCTGGACGGCGAAGGGGCGGCGAAGAGCTGGCTGGAAGGCTTTGCCGCCAACGCCAAGCACTACAACGACAACGAGGGGATCGTCGCCGCCGTCGACAGCGGCCAGGTCGCGGCCGGCATCATCAACCACTACTACTGGTACGAGGCGGTGGCCGAGGAAGGCAAGTCCAACGTGTACTCCAAGCTCCACTACTTCGGCCATGAAGACCCCGGCGCTCTGGTCAACATCTCCGGCGCCGGAGCGCTCGAATCGAGTGGCGACCCCGCCCTCGCCCAGGAATTCCTCGCTTTCCTGGTCAGTAAGGAAGGGCAGAGCGCGATGACCCACAGCGGCGACTGGGAGTACCCGCTCAACGGCGCCGTGGCGCCGCCACCCGGGCTGATCCCCTTCGCCAAGCTGGAACCGCCAAAGGTGGGGCCGGCGGATCTCGGCGATGGAAGCGCGCCGCTGCGGCTGATGCAGCAGGTCGGTCTGCTCTAGATGGAGGCGGCCGGGGCTCACCACCGCGGGCCGGCATTGCCGGCTCTGCGTCGGTGGGCCCGGCGGGGCCGCCGCCGCCCGCCGCGGATGCTGCTCGGCCTTGCGACCGCGGTCGCTTTGCTGGTGCTGGTGCCGCTCGGCTTCCTGGTCGACCAGGCTCTGTCGATCGGCTGGGGGCAGGTCGAAGAGCTGCTCTTTCGCCACTTCGTCGGCGCCCTGCTGGTCAACACCCTGACCCTGATGGCGGTGGCCACGCTCGCTTGTGCAGTCCTCGGCGTCGCGGTCGCCTGGCTGGTCGAGCGCACCGATTTGCCGGGGCGCCGCGCCTGGGCGGTGCTGGCGGCGCTGCCGATCACCGTGCCCGCCTTCGTCACCAGCTACAGCTGGGTCTCAATCACCCCGGCGGTACAGGGCTTCGGCGGCGCGGCGGCGATCGTCACCCTGGCCTACTACCCGCTCGTCTACCTGCCGGTGGCGGCCGTGCTGCGCGGAATGGACCCGGCGCTGGAGGAGAGCGCCCGCTCGCTCGGCATGGGCCGGTGGCGCACCTTCTTCCGCGTCACCCTGCCGCAGACGCGGCCGGCGCTGCTTGGCGGCGCGCTGCTCGTCGCCGTCCACCTGCTCTCGGAGTACGGCGCCTTCGCGATGCTGCGCTTTCAGACGTTCACCACGGCGATCTATGAGGAGTACAGGGTGAGCTTCGACGGCCCGGCGGCCTCGATGCTGGCGACGGTGCTCGTCCTCCTCTGCCTCGTCCTGCTCGTCACCGAGCTGGGGCTGCGCGGACGCGCCCGCTACGCCCGCGTCGACGCCGGGACGGCGCGCCCGGCCTCGCCGGTCCGGCTGGGGCGGGCGAAGTGGCCGGCGGCCGCCGCCGTCGCCGCCCTCGTCGGCCTCGCCCTCGGGCTGCCGCTGGCGACGCTCGCCTACTGGGTGGCGCGAGGCGGCTCCTCCGGCTTTGACATCGGCGCTCTGCTGGCGGCCTGCGGGACGTCGCTGAAGCTGGGGCTGGGAGCGGCGGCGCTCACCACGCTGCTGGCGCTGCCGGTCGCGGTCCTTGCGGTGCGCCATCCGAGCAAGATCGCGACCGTGCTGGAGCGGGCCGCCTACCTGCCCTTCGCCCTGCCGGGAATCGTCGTCGCCCTTTCCCTGATTGTCGTCTCCATCCACTACCTCCCCGCGATATACGGGACGACCCAGCTGCTGCTCGTCGCCTACGCGATCCTCTCCCTGCCGCTGGCTCTTGTCGCCACTCGCGCCGCCCTGGCCCAGGCTCCCCCCGTCCGCGAGGAGGTTGCTCGCTCGCTTGGCTGCCGCCCTCTCTGGGCGATGGCGCGGGTGACGCTGCCGCTGATCATGCCCGGCATCGGCGCCGCCGCGGCGCTCGTCTTTCTCGCCACGGTCACCGAGCTGACGGCGACGCTGCTGCTGGCGCCGATCGGCGCCCACACGCTGGCGACGCAGTTCTGGGCCAAAGCGTCGACCCTCTCCTATGGCGCCGCCGCCCCCTACGCTGCGTTGATGGTTGCGATCTCGGCCCTGCCGACCTATCTGCTGACACGCAGGCTCGGCGGCGTGGTGCGGCCCCCGGAGGCGAGATGAATTCGTCGGCGGCGCTAGCGGCGAGCGGCCTGGTCAAGTCGTTCGGCGACTCGCCGGTGCTCGCCGGGCTTGACCTGGAGGTGCCGTCCGGCAGCCTCACCGCGGTGCTCGGCCCTTCCGGTTGCGGCAAGACGACGCTCCTGCGGCTCGTCGCCGGGTTCGAGCGCTCCGACGCCGGCACGATCCGCCTCGGCAACCGCGTGGTTTGCGGCGCCGGCACGCACGTCGCGCCGGAGCGCCGCAGCGTCGGCTTCGTCGCCCAGGAGGGAGCCCTCTTTCCCCACCTCGACGTCGCCGCCAACGTCGGCTTCGGCCTGCCGCGCTCGCAGCGCCGGGGAAGGCGGGTCGAGGAGCTGCTCGAGCTGGTCGGCCTCGATGGGCTGGCGCAGCGCTTCCCCCATCAGCTCTCCGGCGGTCAGCAGCAGCGCGTCGCCCTTGCCCGCGCCCTCGCGCCCTCGCCGAAGCTGGTCCTGCTCGACGAGCCTTTCGATGCTCTCGATGCCGGCCTTCGCTCGCAGGTGCGCGGCGAGGTTCGAACCGCCCTGCGCGAGGCGGGCGCCACTGCGCTCCTCGTCACCCACGACCAGGAGGAGGCCCTGTCGCTGGCCGATGTCGTCGCCGTCATGCGCGGAGGCACGATCGTCCAGGCCGCCGACCCGCAGTCGCTCTACCGCGACCCGGTCGATGCCGAGGTCGCCCGCTTCGTGGGCGAGGCTGTGCTGCTCTCAAGCCGGCTCTTCGGCAATCGCGCCGAGACCCCGCTCGGCTCCCTCTCAACCCGTGGCGCCGGCGCCACGGGTGGCGTGCCCGGCACGGTGATGCTGCGACCTGAGCAGATTCGCTGCCGCGAGGCCGGCTCCGCGGACGGGCCGCGCGGGCGGGTGCTGTCGACGGAGTTCTACGGGCATGACGCGACTGCCCGCATCGCGCTTGACGACCCCGCCTGCCCGGAGATCGTGGCTCGCTCGGCCGGGCACAGGTTGCCGCGGGTCGGAGACGAAGTCTCGATCGTCGTCGAAGGCGCCGCTCTCGCCTACCCGGCGGCGGGCGCCGCGGGCGATCTAGCGCCTGTTGCGCGCGAACGGGATCTGATTGCAAGCCTGCATGGAAAAGAAGCTACCTGATTTTTGGTAATGAAGCAACAAAGTAATTGAAGAAGAGGGTTTAAATGCTTTAGCCCTTCGCATTAGTGCCGATTCGTCGAAGAACTCTGAAAGGAACTTTGATGAACACGAATGCGAACAGGATTTTGCGCACGGCTCTGGTCCTGGGGCTCGTCTGCCTGCTCGGGGCCGTCGGTGCGTTCTCGGCCTTCTCCAGCCAGACCGACAACCCAGGCAATGTCGTCGCCGCCGGAACGGTTGTGCTCGCCGA
>DATCBF010000162.1:0-3270 GCA_036512025.1 Solirubrobacterales bacterium | reverse complement strand
TCGGTAGCGCCACGGAGCCACGGAGTGGCGGTTCGAATCCTCTTTCCCGGCCAATCTAGCGACTGGCCGGGGGCTCCCCTGTTGCGACAGCGAGAAGGCACCTCGCCGGCGGCCATCGAGCTGAATCCGGCTTCTACTGCTCCACCTGGAACAAGACCCACTCTCCGGGAACGCCCTTCAAAGAGTGAGCGCCACGATCGATAAACCGAATGCCAGATCCGGCCACGAGATCCTTCACCGTGCTAGAGACACGCACTTCGCTTGGTCCCGCTCCCGCCGCGACGCGAGCCGCGATGTGCACCGCAATCCCGGCCAGGTGATCACCCATCACCTCGCATTCACCCGTATGCAAACCCGCCCGGATCTCAATCCCGAGCGACGGCACCGCCGCAGCGACGGCTTGCGCACAACGAATCGCTCGCGCGGGGCCATCGAACCTGGCCATGAAGCCGTCGCCGGCCGTGTCGACCTCAATACCGCGATGGATCGCCAGCTCACGTCGTACCAGTGCGTGGTGAGCCTCCAGCAGGTCTCTCCAAGCCCGATCGCCAAGCGCTGCCGCGCGGTCTGTGGATCCCACGATGTCGGTGAAAAGAAGAGTGGCCAGCACGCGGTCGGTATCGGGTGGCTGATGCGCACCGGTGAGAAACTCCTCGATCTCGTTTGTGATCGCGTCGGAGTCGCCGAGGAACGGGATGTGGTCTTCGCCGGGGAGCTCAACGAACCTCGCTCCTGGTATCCGCGCTGCGACGGCACGGCCCTGGGCGACGTCTGAGATGCGGTCGCCGGTGCGGTGGATCACCAGCGTCGGAGCCTGGATGTGCGGCAAGACCTGCCGAACATCGACAGAGGCCAGGATTTCAGCCAGCTCGCGCCACGCACCCGGCGAGGCGCCAAGGCGCTCAAAGCGCGCCCACCACTGCTTGAAGCGTTGGTCGTGGCTCGGTCCCTGGAGGTCGAGGTTCTCGCCGGTGCCCATCTCCCGGGTGAACCGGTCAAAGAACAGCCGTTGTTCTATCTCGGTCCGGCCGAAGGGCCAGTCAGGCGCTCGTAGAGTCTTCGCAAAGGGCGCATACAGGACAAGCGCTCGGGCGCGCTCCGGATAGGTCGCGGCAAAGAGCAGCGTCATCGCGGCTCCGCGCGCGCCGCCGAAGATTGCCGCCGTCTCGGAGCCGGCGGCATCCATAACGGCCCGGACATCGTCCATCTGCAACTCAAGGACTGGGGGTTCCGGACCCCGATCGGACAGCCCGACCCCACGCATATCGAACAGGATGAGCCTCGAGAATGACGCCAGCCGGTTGAGGTAGCGCGCCCATGCGGGCCACTCCCACATGATTTCGAGGTTGGACCAGATCCCTGGCGTGTACACAAGGTCGATAGGTCCGTCACCGACGACCTGGTAGGCGATGTGCACGCCCTCCTGAACGGCATAGTTGATTGGCTTCCCCATCGCCGAAGGGTACCGGCCGCGGAGGGAAGGGAGGCGTACCGTCAAGGGCGCCGTGCGCGACCCGGGCTATTAGCGGCGACCATGCCGGCATGCCTTTGGATTGCATGGTGGGTACCATTCAGTGCGCGTCGGGATTGCTGAAGGAGCGCGTTGTGGTCTGCTCGAATTGTGGTGCTCAGACGCTCCCTGGCGATGAGTTCTGCGACGAGTGTGGGTCTCCGGTCGGGGCGGGGTGTGCCTCCTGCGGCTTCGTCAATCGTGTCGGCGCTCGCTTCTGCAGGAAGTGCGGCGAGGCGTTGGAAGCGGCTGGCAATTCGATTTCCGTTCGAGCATCAAACGCTGCCTCGCCGGCCCCTGCCCCAGCCCGTCACCAGGCCCCGATCGTCGCCGAGCTGCGCCTTGTTTCGGTGTTATTTGCCGATTTGGTCGGATTCACGTCGCGCTCGGAGGCGCTGGACCCGGAGGAGGTGCGCGAGCTCCTCTCCCGCTACTTCGATGTCTGCCGGGGAGTGATCGAGCGCTACGGGGGGACCGTCGAGAAGTTCATCGGCGACGCAGTGATGGCGGTGTGGGGAGCACCAGCGGCTACCGAAGATGATGCCGAGCGAGCGGTGCGGGCGGCGATCGACCTGGTAGCCGCGATGGCCGCGCTGGGCGCTAGCGCCGGCGCTCCCGGCCTCCGCGCCCGCGTGGGTGTCCTCACCGGCGAGGCGGCCGTTACTCTCGGTGCTACCGGACAGGGGATGGTGGCTGGGGACCTCGTGAACACGGCATCCCGCCTGCAGTCGGCGGCGGAACCGGGCACGGTTCTGGTGGGTGAGACGACAATGCGCGCCGCCGGACAGGCGATCGCCTTCCTCGCCCTCGACCCGCTCGCCCTCAAGGGTAAGGAAGAACCCGTGCCGGTCTGGCAGGCGGAGCGTGTTGTGGCACAACGCCGAGGGGTGGGGCGATCGGAACGGGCGGAGCCACCGTTTGTCGGTCGGGAGGAGGAGTTGCGGCTTCTCAAGGAGCTCCTCCACGCCACCGCTCGGGATCAGCGAGTGCGACTGGTATCAGTGACCGGAGTCGCTGGGATCGGCAAGAGCCGCCTCGCCTGGGAGTTCCTCAAATATGTGGACGGCCTCGCCGAGACCGTCTACTGGCAGCAGGGGCGCTCTCCCTCCTACGGGGAGGGGATCAGCTTCTGGGCGCTCGGCGAGATGGTTCGGATGCGGGCGGGGATCACTGAGGGCGAGGACCCGCCCGAGGCGCGCATCAAGCTGGCCACTTCGGTGGCCGAGTTTGTCACGGAGCCGGAGGAGCGACGCTGGGTGGAGCAGGCTCTTGCCTACCTCCTGGGACTGGCCGACCCTCCCGGAAGCGACCGCGAAGAGCTCTTCTCCGCATGGCGGACCTTCTTCGAGCGGATCGCCGAACAGGGCACGACGGTGCTGGTGTTCGAGGACCTGCAATGGGCGGACCCCGGACTGATCGACTTCATCGAGTCGATCGTGGAGTGGTCGCGCACGCGGCCCCTCTTCGTGCTCACGCTCTCCCGACCCGAGCTCCTCCAGCGCCGGCCCAGTTGGGGGGCAGGGCAACGCTCGTTCACGGCGCTGCACCTCGAGCCGCTGCCGGCGGACGCAATGGCCGCACTGCTGCGCGGCTTCGTGGCGGGACTCCCGGAGACTGTCGTGGAGCAGGTGCTCCAGCGCGCGGAGGGAGTGCCGCTCTACGCGGTGGAGACGATCCGGATGCTGGTCGACCGGGGTCAGCTGGTGGAGCGCGACGGGCTGCTGACGGTCACGGGGACGCTCGGGTCGCTCGACATCCCC
>DATCBF010000161.1:0-2176 GCA_036512025.1 Solirubrobacterales bacterium | reverse complement strand
CCGAGCTGCGGCGGGTGGATCGCTACTGAGCCAGATATCAGTCCACTTTTTTTCCTTCTCGTCATACCACTGCGGTGGGGTCTGGCCCTGGTACTCCCCCGTGCGCTCTGCCAGGGCGCGCAGGCCGTCAAACGTGGTCCCCACCTGGATCGCCCCGTTGCGCCAGGTCGCATAGATCTGGCCCTTCAGCGGATCCAGCTTGTAGGCGGCGGCCTTCATCATCAAGAAGTCCACATCGGCGTCGGTGATCGGTACATCCACCCAACCGCCGCCCGAGCGCTCGCGGTGTCGCATCTGCTGTTTCAGCGCCGCCTTGTACTCGGCGGGGTAAGTCTTTCGCACGCCATTGCTGCTGGCGTGCTCCACAACGGTTGAGGTCATGTTTCCTTTCTGCCTCGCGCGATTCGCGCGAGCTTGGACGGCGGCCCCGATGTGCCTGAGGGCCGGTGCCGTCGTCAGATCAATTCCGCTCGGCGCCCCGCGCCGGGTCGATAAGCGTGCTGCGGCAGCACTGCGCCGCGAACACCGCTGGGCGAGTTAGAGGCCGGACTCAGAGACAAAGCGCGACGTTTTCGTCGGCTTGCCCCAGCGCCGGGCACAGCTGGAGATGACCAGGCCCTCGCGGGCGCGGGTCAGGGCCACGTAGCAAAGGCGCCGCTCCTCCTCGAGGCGGCCCTCCTGTAGCGAGCGCGTCGACGGCATCACCCCCTCCTCCATTCCCGCCAGCCAGACGTGGCGGAACTCAAGGCCCTTCACTGCATGAACGGTGCCAAGGATGACTGCGTCTTCGCGACAGCGGGAGTCTTCGGAATGAAGCGAGAGTTCCTGCAGGAACTCGGCGAGGCCAGGCGAGGCGCCGTCAGCTTCGCAGTGGCGCTGGTAGGCGCGGGCGGCGCGGAACAGCTCGCGGACGCTTGCAAGCTGGGACCTGCCTGCCTTTCCCTTCTGGCACAGGCGATCGGGTATCTGGGAAATCACGATGATCTTCCCGACCTGATCCTTGAATTCGCCCTTGGGTTCGGCCACCTCCCTGCGAATGGCGGCCATCGACTCCGCGAAGCCGATCGCCGCTGCCGCACGCTTGCCGCCGACGCCCGCCTCCTCAGGTTCAAGGCAGATCGCCTCATAGCTCACCCGGCGCTGTTTGGCCGCCTCCAGCAACGACCGAGACGCGGCCGGTCCCAGACCAGGCCGCGATTCGAGCGCTCGCCCGAAAGCCACGGGATGGGCCGGGTTGACTGTGAGGTACAGCCAAGCAAGAGCGTCACGAACCTCGGAGCGGTCCCAAAGCGCCCGCTCACCAAGGGTCACATACGGGATCCCGCGCGTCGCGAGGGCGATCTCCAAGTCCTGGCGCACCCGGAGGTTTCGCATCCTGACCAACACCCCCAGGTCGCTGGCACGATTCCCTGTGGCGATGTGGCCCTCGGCCCAGGCCGCGATTGCCTCGGCCTCTTGCTCCTCGCTCTCGAAGTGCTCATAGGTCGGGGCAGGCCCCTCGCCCTGTGCGGCGACCAGTTGCTTGGGCCGGCGCTGCTCGTTGTGGCCAATCAGGCCCAACGCGCAGTCCACGATTCCTGCGTGTGAGCGATAGTTGCGCCGCAACTCGATCGCCTGAGCACCTGGAAAGTAGCCCTCGAAGTCGACCATATATTCGGGGTCGGCCCCTCGAAACGCATAGACGATCTGATCGTCATCGCCGACCACGGTCAGACCCACGCCGCCCGGGACAAGCAGCCGCACCAACGCGAACTGAGCCTCGCTGACATCGTGGAACTCATCGACCAACAGCGCCTTGATGTTTGTTCGCCAGCCCTCGGCGATCGACTCCTTGGAAAGGACGCGGGCAGCGGCGCGGACCAGGCCCTCGAAGTCCAGGGCGTTTGCCGCCAGCAGCTCGCTCTCATAGATGTCGAAGGCCTCGGCCATCGCACTTTCGCCATTTACCTTCCACAGCGCCGCGTCCTCGAGGTTGGCCTTCGCCGTCCCGATCCGCCGCGCCAACTCGACCGGGTCGATCTCGACTGCGGCCTGCTCGGCCGCCGAGCGAGCAAGCTGCAGCTGCTCATCAGAGTCAAAGATCGAGAACTCCGAATCCAGGCCCACCGTGTCGGGATGGCTGCGGACGATCTGCGCCGCCAGCGCGTGAATCGTCGAGATCCGCACCCCCGTCTTC
>DATCBF010000160.1:0-2886 GCA_036512025.1 Solirubrobacterales bacterium | reverse complement strand
ACTAGCGAAACCCCCGCCCACGCCTGGCGGCGGCGGACACGGCGCGGCGCGGCGTCCTCAGTCGGCCGAATAGCGCTGCTATTCGACCTCCCGCGTCCTTGCCCCGCTTGGTCCGGCGCTCGCCAGTCGCAGACGCGAGTTTCGCTGGTCCCTCCTAGAATCGCCTCGATGGCGTCGCCCGAACGAATCTACCGCGGCTCCGTCCGCGCGCTCTCGCTTGTATTCCTGGCGATCGGCCTGTTGCTGCTCGTCGTCACCCTGCTCGACGGCGGCGGCCCACTCTCGGTCGGGGTGCTGATGGGAATCGCCTTCACGGCGGTCGGCGCCGGCCGTCTCTGGACGGCATCGCGGATGGGGCATTGAGCGAGCCCAAACGCTCACGCTCGGAGCCGCTGCTGCGGCGCGGGCTCGGCGTCCCCTGGCTCTTCGCCGCCGCCTACTCGGCGGTCGGCTTCTCGATCTATTTCGCGCTCGGCGTCGTCGCCGATCGCGGTCTCGGCCTGACGCCGCTGATCTTCCTCGCATCGGGCCTGCTCTTCGCGGTCACCACCCTCAGCTACGTCGAGGGCGGCGCCATGTTCCGCGAGCGCGGCGGCTCCTCCTCCTTCGCCCGTCACGCCTTCAACGAGCTGATCGCCTTCATCGCCGGCTGGGCGATCCTGATCGACTACCTGATCGTCCTCTCCCTGGCGGCGCTCTCGGTCCCGCATTACCTGGAGCCGATCTCCGGCAGCCTCAGCAAGCCGGGCTGGGAGATCGGCATCGCCGGAGCGGTGATCGTCGCCGTTTGCGTCCTCAACATCCGTGGCGTCACCGGCAGTGGGCGGCAGCGCACGCTTGCCGTCCTGGCCCTCGCCGATCTCGGCCTCCAGCTCGCGGTGATCGGCGTCGGCGTGCTCGCCGTATGGCATCCGGAGCGACTCACCGAACAGCTCCACCTCTTCACCAACCCCGACTTCAAGGACATCGTCTATGCGGCAGTGGTGGCGATGCTCGCCTACGCCGGAATCGAGGCCGCCTCCGATCTCGCCCCGGACATCGAAGTCGAGCCTGGCGACCTGAAGCGGATCGTCACGCTCGGGGCGATCGCGGTCCCGCTCGTCTACGCCGGGATGGCGGCGATCGCGCTGATGGCGCTGCCGGTCGTCGCCGGCCCGCACGGGCCCGAGACCGCGCTCGGCCAGCAGTTCATCGAGGAGCCCGTGCTCGGCGTCGTCTCCGCCTACCACCCTGCCTGGGTTGCCGAAACGATGCGCTGGATGGTGGCGCTGGTCGCCGCTCCGGTCCTCTTCTGGGCCGCCAATACCTCGATGCTCGGGGTTTCCCGCCACATCTACACGCTGGCGATCAACCGCCAGATCCCGAGCTGGCTCGGCAAGCTCAGCAAGCGCTACGCCACGCCCTATGTCGCGATCGCCATCTCCGGTGTGATCGCCCTTGGCCTGGTGGCGCCGACCGACGTCAAACTTCTGGCCGGCATCTACGCTTTCGGGGCGACGCTGGCGATCACGATCGCCCACCTCTCGATCATCCGCCTGCGGGTCAGCGAGCCCGACCGGCGGCGGCCGTTCCGGGTCCCCTGGAGCGTGTCCTGGCGCGGCGCTCAACTTCCGATCCCGGCGATCTTCGCCGCTGTTGTCAGCGGCCTGGCGTTCATCAGCGTTCTCGCCTACCACGACCGCGCCCGCTGGGTGGGCGGCGGCTGGATGGCATTCGGCCTTCTCTTCTACGTGATCTATCGCAAGGTCTTCGAGGGGACGACCCTGACCAAGCGGGTCTCGGTCAGCGAGAAGGCGTTGACCAAGCAGGTGACAGAGGTCGCCTTCCGCAACATCCTCGTTCCGATCTTCGGCACCAAGCTCGACGACGACATCGTCTCCACCGCGGGCCGCTTGGCGGCGGCGGAGCAGGAGGCGGACGGCGATCTCGATCACACCCAGCTCGATCTCGTCTATGTGATCCAGGTGCCGCTGACCCTGCCGCTGGATGCCGAGCTGCCGCCCGAGCAGGAAGAGGAGGCGCGCCGGGCACTGGATCGGGCGCGCGATATCGGCGAGGAGTACGAGGGCGTCGCGGTCAGCACCGAGGTCGCCCGCGCCCGCGAGGTCGGCGCCGGAATCGTCCAGGCAGCCTCTCGCAGCGAGGCCGACGCGATCGTGATCGGGGGCGAGCCGCCGTCGAAGATTCGCGGTGGCGCCCGAATGGGCGGGATCGGCGCCGCCAAGCCGGCTGAGATCGGCGCCGCCACCGAGTACGTGCTGAAAAAGGCCCCCTGCCGGGTCCTGCTCACGGCTCCGCCGGAAACGCCCGCGGCGCCGCCCGCCGAGGCGCTCGTAGGCGACTAGTATCCGCCCAATGTTCATTCTCATCGTCGGCTGTGGCCGCGTCGGCTCCTCTGTTGCCCGTGCGATGTTGCACGAAGGGCACGAAGTCTCCTGCCTCGACGAGGACCCCGAGTCGCACGCCCGCCTCGAGGTCGGCCTCGAGAAGGGATGGGAGGACCTCGGCGGTCATTTCACGGTCGGCGCCGGGCTCGAGACCGACGCGCTGGTCGCGGCCGGGATCGAGAAGGCCGACGCTTTCATCGCCTCTACCGACGGCGACAACACCAACATCATCATCGCCCAGATCGCCCAGCGTAGATATGAGGTGCCGACGGTGATCGCGCGGGTGCTCGATCCGCTGCGGGCCGAGTGGTACCAGCGCCAGGGCCTGCATACGGTCTGCCCGACCCGGGTCGCGATCGACATGCTCGAGAGCGCGGTTCGCGACGGCGCCAAGCGCGACGGCGGCTCCGACGGCGCGGCGGAAGCCGCGTAGGCAACGGGGGCTGGGGAGCATGTACATCATCGTCATCGGCGCCGGGAAGGTCGGCTGGAACCTGGC
>DATCBF010000159.1:0-10894 GCA_036512025.1 Solirubrobacterales bacterium | reverse complement strand
GCCCTGACACTCGCTGAGATTCCCTGAGACGATCTGTCGGGAGTCTCTTAATTCCCAAGGTTCAGGGTTCGACTCCCTGCGCGAGCACCATCATGTGGGAGTTCTGAGTTCAAACCTCACAGTGATTGCAGGCGACTTGTCCACCGGGTCCACCTAAGTCCTGCGGATAAGCTGTCAACCTCCGTCACAAGGGCGTACTGGTGACCTAACTCACGACAATGACGCTGGCGGACCAGTGGCCGCTGGAGAGCAGGTCGCGACCGCCAAGGTGAATGACACATGCGGCAACGTGATCCAGATCACTCAGCTGGACCCATGCGGGCCGCGCGGGACGCAGGTAGGTCGTCCAAAATCACTCCAGATCAAGATTGGCCAGCTGACTGGCCTTGAAGGGACGGTACTGCGTGTAACGAGACTGTGAGTGGTCTCGTTCAAGGGATCAAGTGAGACACGTCGCGGCTTCGCTCCTGGGGTTGATCGCACTCGGCGCCTGCTCGGCGCCGCCCCCACAGCACGCCGCGGTCACCACGCCGTCCTCGTCGGGGTCCCCATCGACGATCGCGTCTCAAGCGCGCACGCCCGGACCATCCCCGGTCGTTTCGCGATCTCCGGACCTGCCCGTCACCGCTGTCGGGTTCACCTGCAGGCTCCCGGTCATGTTCGGCCAGCACGAGTTCGAGTTCACGGGAGGGTTCATCTCGTTCCCCTCGGCGACGTACCAGGCCGACCCGAACGGCGTCCTCAGCGGGTCGCCCGACAACACCTACACCACGAAAGCTAGCCCTGTTCTCCACGGGTCGGGGGGCTGGCCTTTCTACGACCTGGCCATGCGACGGTGGCTGCCGGTCCCCCCTGGCCAGACCTCACCTGACGGCAGGTCGTACGCCTACATCGTCCCGGCCGCCCCCGGCTCAAACCCGACAGCGGTCCACGTCGTACAGGTCGCAACAGGCGCCGACCACGTCATCTCGATCGGCCTGCCGCCGGGGGGCGTCGGGTGGCAGCTGGAAGATTTCAGCGGTAGCGCCGTCCTCCTCGCGGGCCAGATGGCCGACCCGTTCCCGGCGGGCGTGTGGCGGCTCGACGTCGCCAGCGGGTCGCTACATGAGTTGACCCCGTCCGGACACGTCCTGACGGTGCAGAACGGAACGGCGTGGATCGGGGTCAACAACCCGGCAGATCCATCGCCCCCAGTGTTTCAAATAGGAGAAGCGTTCGACAGCATTGCGGCCGTCAACCTCTCGACCGGCGCTCAGACCACGTGGATGTATGAGCCTGGCATGTCGGTCCAGGTACGCGCCGTGGACGAATTCGGCCGGCTGGTGGCAGCTGTCTCGGCGCCGCCCGACTTCACCGCAACGAGGATCGTCTTCTACCAATCGCCAGGGAGCGTTGGCGAAGTTGTGACGACCAATGGGTTTGGGCTGTTTCTGGTCGAGCCCGACCGCGGGCAGCTTTGGTTCGGCAGCGGTCAGGGGATCTACTTCTGGACGTCCGTCACCGGGTTCAAGAAGGTCTATGCAATCAAGGAGGAGACCACCGGCCCCGGACAAGCCATCGTGCCCGCCGGGCACTGCGTTTAGGAACCCGCGGCGTCCTCTCCGCCGTCAGGTTGCGCTGTCGCCCTCGAGGGCGGTCCACTAGCCGCGACCATAGAAAGGATGCGACGACGACCAGGTTGTGTCTGCGAGTATCGCGGAGTTTCAATCGAACGCGCCAGAGATCAACGGAGACTAAGGAACTAGCACGAAATGAGGCTTATCACTGCTGCGCGGCTCGCGTGATCCGTGGACCAGGTTCGCATCTACCACCGCACTGAGCTTCGCCGGGACACCGAGCGTCGCCCGCATGTGAACGACCGCCGACATTGATGGTTCGAGTCCCTCGAAGCCCACCACATCATGTCTGGACCTTCGTAACCCACGATCCTCCTGGACGTTCCATCGATATGCCAGATGGGCCTCGGCGCCTGCCGCTCATCGCTCTAGGTGCACTAGGGGCGTTGATTGCGCTGATCCTCGCGGGCATCTACATCTACCGTGAGATCGGGCCCCTGACCGTATCCGCCTCAACCCCCGTGATCCTGTTTACCGACGCGGGGAACTCCAACCAGATCGACGGGTTGACGTGGGATGGTCAGAGGGCGGGAAAGATAACCGAGATCCCAAGTCCTTTCCAGTCAATGTGTCAGACCACCGGTACCACAGAGGTTTGCTCATCGCCTCCGGTGGGCGGCGGCGCGCCTCCTCTGAACTCTGCCGAGTCGTCAAACCCGGATGGATCGCTCTTCGTGGCCTTTCCCTACTTCTACGACCGCTCGGGCCGGGTCGTGGCTACGTTGAAGGGCGGACCTTACTCCGACCCACGCGTGGGGGAATACTTCGTCGGCACCTGGGCGGACGATGACCATCACTACTGCCAGGTTCAACCACGGTTCGGCGGTGCCACCGCCGTGACGGCAACGCTGCAGCTGACAACGCCGGGCGGGGCGCCCCGCGATGTGGTTCACATCGGCTCCCAGGCCGCCTCGGAGTACACGCTCACGGTCGGCGCATGCAGCGTGCTGGCGGATCGGGCGGTCTTGGTCCAGGCCGCAACTTCAGGTTCCGGCGGAAATACGATCGATCAGTACTGGGTGGTCCAGCTGTCGAGCGGTCACGTCCTCTGGACGCGTGACCTGAGGGGCGCCGGCGTCGCGAGGGTGATCGCGTCGCGAGACGGCCGCTATGTGGCTGAGGTCCCGACAAGCGGCGCAACCACCATCTTCGGTCCGAGCGGCTCGGTGGTCGGTCACGTCAGCGGCCTGGTGGAGGCTTTCTCGTGGGACGGCTCGCTGGCCGTGGTCGTCAGCAGCGGAGGCGCGAGTGTTGTCAGGTGGAACGACGGGACAGTCGTTTGGACGGTTCCGACCTGGGAGGGCCTGTCCGGTTTCCAGCCCGAGCCCGGGGGTTCCAGCTTCGCGATCAGGACGGTGAACGGCGCGCTCTATATCGTGTCGTCGGCTGGACGCGTAATCGCGCAGCGCGATGTGCCTGGCTTGCTCGGATGCATCCCCGCACAGGCCGGGGCGTGCTTCCAGTGATTGCGGCGGCATCAACCGCCCCGGCCTCAGCGGCGTGTACACGACCAGTGATGGCCGTCGCCTCTGGAGGTTCCACCAGGTGCCTTTCTTCAGCTAGCAGCTGGACTTTCGTCGATGCGAACTCGGGCTGGACGTTTGCCGGTACGGGCGCGTCCCTCCACCGCACGACCGATGGGGGCAACCGCTCGGTGCTCGCAGACCTGACCACCGCATCGGGTGCTGGCCATTCAGCGAGATCTGATTGAACATGTACGCGTGTACCTGACCTGGCTCACGGTTGCCGCCTACATGTCCATCGGCATCGCCGTGATCGCCTTTAACTTGATCTTCTTCGACATCTTCGTGCGCGGCCATTACTCCCGCTGGCCGCTATATGCGTCGGTCGCCGTGCTCGGGTGCGGGTCCTTGGTGTGCTTCTTCGCTGGCTCCGACGAGTGGACGGAGCAATACACAGAAGGCGGCGCCTCATTGCAAGCAGTCTCAGTGCACGCACGTTTTGCGATTGAGCTCTGCGCGATCGGAGCGCTCGACCTCCTCGCGTCCATCGTGCTACTTGTTCGCCGATGGGGCTGGGGGTGGTGGCTTGTGATCGGGATGCAGGTGGGGGTTTTCGTGCTGGCGCAGATCGAGGCGCAGCTCATAGATCCGAATTCCCCGGGCTGGTCTGTCTTCAGCCGCATCCCTCTGCTGACCCTGTTTCTGCTGGTCGCGGCCCGATTAGCCCCGCGATCGACGCTCAGGGATACGTCCTCGATCACGGGAACGCTGTTGCGCAGACCGGACTCATGAACCGTTTGACAGCTTCGTTGACAGCTTCGCCGGGAGACTCTGTGAGGCACCGAGAGACGCGCTGAGACGACTGCGTCATAACCCGAATACAGGAGAGACGAACTGACACTCCCTGAGATGCCCTGACACGATCTGTCGGGAGTCTCTTAATCCCAAGGTTCAGGGTTCGATTCCCTGCGCGAGCACCAAAATGTGCACCAAAATGCGGTGGTCGCTCCCCATTTCGGACAGTTCTGTGCTCGAATCGAGCCTCGGGTGGGGATCATGTGCGAATCCGACATGTTCTGACAGCTTATTTAACGGCTGACAGCTGAAGTCCCCTGCATCACGCGCTGCGTCATTCAGGCGTAGGAAGCCGAGGCCGATGAGTTACGCGGGGTGTACAAAGGTCGGAGCTTCGCGACGCGGTGACTGCGATTCATCAGCGCGGAGACAGGGCCGCTCGTTCCAGCGACCCAAAATCAGGTGTTTTTACGCTTACGAGTGAACCCAACGATTTCTAGCCTTGCACCTATGTGCGCTAGAACCTCTTGCGGACCCTCATGACAGCCCAGCGCTGGGTTGGTTCGCCTGCCAAACGAAAGGAGACGAATATGCCACGGATTGCAGGCTTAGCTCTAGCCCTCCTAATGATTCTGGGCTTCGCCGTACCAGCCGTTGCTAGTGAAAACCCGAAGGCTAACCGCGATAACTCGACCCTCTTTGCCATGGCTCGGATTGGCGCGGTGCTGCTCGCGATCGACGTGGAGAAGGGAACCACCACTGTCATCGGTCCTACAGGGCAGCCGGGCGGTGCCGCATTGGCTGTCACTCCAGACGGGAAAGCCGCGTACACCATCGTGAAAGCGGTGGCCGGTTTCCCCCCCGGGGTAACTGGCACCGATGCACAACTGGCCAAAATAGACCTCAAAACGGGCGCCGCGAAACTCGTGGGAGGCCCGATGGCGGGCAACCTAAGCGTGATGGGGTTGACGTTTGCGCCGAATGGGGTTCTATACGCGGCAGGAGATTGGAACCCGACTTCGCCGACTTTCAATTCTCTCTACACGATCGATTTGAAAACGGGTTTGGCGACCCGTGTCGGGTCTTTCGGGGTGGGCTCAAAGCCATCCAACTTCATCATGAGCTTTGCTTGGGACTCTGAAGGGAACATGTATGGTGCGAGCAGGCTGTCCCTTTACCGGATCAATAGACACGAAACAACGAACGCGGCGACAAAAGTGGTTGACTTCGTCGGGTCTTCTTTTGTGATGGGGATCGCCTTTGGTGAGAATGGCAGCCTCTATGCCGCTGACTATGTTGGTCCACTTCCGGCAGTTTCGAAAATCTACACGGTCGATATCGAGACGGGCTTCTTGACGCCGCTCTTCAGCACTGGCATCGCCTTTGTGCACAACATAGCTTTCAAGCCCGACCGAGAGTCGAATCGCCACGACAAGAATGATTAATCCAACGCTTGGCGATGTGCGGGCAGCCGAAGGCTGGGAGACGGTCTAGGTCCAGCTCGACGCGGTGACTGTCGATTCATCAGCGCGGAGACGGGGCCGCTCGTTCCAGCGACCCAAGCCGAGGCCGATGAGTTACGAGGGGTGTACAAAGGTCGGAGCTTCGCAAGATCAGGTGTTTTTACGCTTACGGGTGAACCCAACGATTCCTAGCCTTGCAACTATGTGTGCTGTTACCTCTGGCGGACCCTCGTGACAACTGGGCGCTCGATTGGTTCGCCGCCGATCGCTGCCATCCTCGGCATTGCGATCGTCTTTCTTGCTTCGTCGTGCGGCCAGTCAACCCCCTCGGCGACCTTGTCAACACCGTCCGTCGCCTCCACTCCGACTCCTTCCGCGTCGCCGTCGCCATCTCCTCCGCCAGGCGGGCCAGTGCCGGCCCAGTTGCTCGGCGACTGGTTCCTGCGGACGGCGGTTGTCGACGCCATCCCGGGCTTCGCGTCTAACGTGTGCCCATCGCACCCTACCGCCGAGAACTGCTTTGTTCAGCTCACGCTCACGGCGACAACCTATGCCCTGTTGGCGCCGGACGGCGGAGGGGGAGCAGACGACGTGGTCGTCAATCACAATGAGATTGATTTCTTCAACGCGCCTTCGCATGGCTGCCTTGATCTACCAAATGTCGTTGGACGCTACAAGTGGACGCTCACAGGCGGGGTCCTCCACTTCACGCTGATTTCCGACCCTTGCATAAGCGCGGCGTCCGTAGACTCTCGCGTCGCATTCGTGGCCAACCAGAGCTTCTACCGTACACATTGACGACTGAGGTAGGACTCAGCCGGAGTTGAGTCCCGCCCGAGGAACGTTATGCCCGAGGGGAGTGGCGCCAGTTGCGGATTTCTCCCTTCTTATTGGAACCGGTTTCATCGCAACTCGGTCGGTCATCATGCCGCGCTCGACTGCCCATGTGGCGACCTCGGTTCGCGAACGAACGCCCAGCTTGTTGCGTATCCGCTCGACATGCCCCTCGACGGTGCGCCATGAGATGAAGAGGTGCTCCCCGATCTGGCGATTGGTCATCCCGGCGGCAACCAGTCTCGCAACCTCTCGCTCCCGCCGGCTCAGGGGGCTTGTATCGAGTGAGATGTCGGGCTCGCTTTCGTCGAGGGCGTAGTCCGCCGCCCGATCCAGGCTCAACGACCGCCCTTCTTTCCAAGCTTCTTCACTGCCGCGGGCCCCCAGCCTGGCGCGAGATCGTCGAAGCGAGTTCTCGAGGTGCCCCGACAAAAAGGGGAGGTCGCTGTACGACATCTCGCCAGACATGCGAGTAGTAACCGCGGCCAGCCGCACTACGCGCAGGTCATCCCCAAGGACCTCGGCCGCGCATGACAGGCCTTCAAGACAGTTGATCATGCCAAGTTGATTCTTGAGGTCACGCTGGATGGAGAGAGCTTCCTTCCAGCCAGCGACGGCTGCCCGCGGGTCATTTAAACCAAGCTGCGCCCATGCGAGGGGATCGAGCTGATAGGCCGTTCTAGCGACATCGCCGTCCGCCCTGACCGTGGTAAGACACTCGGCCAGGATGTCCCGTGCACTGGTGCAATCACCCCTGTGTAGTGCCAGGCCCGCGGTTGCGGACCTGACGAAGTTCACCAAGCGATGGTTGTTTGAATCCTTGAGCAAAGAGGTGGCTTTGTCGAACATCTCAACTGCGGCGGCGAGCTCGTCGCGGGCCTGATGGGCCTGGCCGGCCCAGACAAGTGCCCGGGCCGCCTCTTCGATGTCTCCTAGATCGCGTGCCAGAGTCAGGCTGGCCTCAGCGTGAGCAATGGCTGATTCGTAATCGCCTTGCCAGTAGGAGACCGCGGAGGCCTCTCGAAAAGCTGCGGCCCGGGCGCGCCCCTTCGCGGGAGAGCATTGCAGTAGCTCTTCCAATAGCCTCCGCGTCTGCGCGAGATCTCCAGTCCTGGTGCCGGCGATGTATGCGGCGAGTTCCAGCCCCAGGTCGGCGGCGTTGTTACTCGCCCACCCCATCGCGGCCCACAGGTTGGCCGACTCACTCGCAATCCATTGCGCTTCCGCAAAACCCGGAGACGGACCGGCAAGGCCCTGTGGGCCCGCGTGCGAAGTCGTCTTCGCGGAGAGGCAGTCTCTGAAGTACTCGTAATGGCGCCGGCCGATGAGTTCGAGCTCCCCCGCCTCCCGCAGGCGGTCCTCGGCGTAGGCGAGCTGGGACTCCAGGAGGCGGTAACGGCTGTCCCGACCTTCGGCTTGATCAACCACCGCCATCGACTTCTGGACCAAGTGGGCAATCAGCTCGAGTACACGTACGGTCGTCCCAACGGCGCAAACGGCCTGTGCGCTTTCCAGCGTGAAGCCGCCCCGGAATGGGGACAGGCGGCGAAAGAGCAGCGCCTCGTCTTCGGTGAGGAGCCGGTAGCTCCAGTCGATGGCCGCGCTCATAGCCTGCAGCCGCACAGGGGCGGTTCGACTACCGCCGGAGAGCACGTGGAAGCGATCCGCGAGGTGGCTAAGTAGCTCCTGAGCGGTCATCATGCCCATGCGCGCTGCCGCCAACTCGATGGCAAGCGGCAGGCGGTCGAGGCGCTCGCAGATCTCGGTGACTGGATCGACGTTCTGCGCTGTCACCATGAAGCCTGGCCGAACCAGCGCCGCCCGCTCCTCGAATAGGCGAACCGCATCAGCCGATCGCATGGAAGAGACCGGCCAATGGGCTTCGCCAGGAACCCCCAGAGCCTCTCGGCTAGTGGCCAGGACTGTGAGCTCCGCGCAGCGCTCGAGCGCCTTGTGGCACAGCTCGGCGCAAGGCTCGACCAAATGCTCGCAGTTGTCGAGCACCAAGAGCACTCGCCGAGCGGCCAACCAAGCAGCGACCACATCCAAAGCTGGTCCTCGCCCCGGTAATTTCAGAGCAGAGACCACTGCGCTCGGCACCTGCCGACCATCGTCGATCGACGCGAGCTCCACCCACCAGACGCCGTCTGGCCAGCGGTCTAGAGAGGCAGTGCCCAACTCGGCCGCAAGCCTGCTCTTGCCGGCACCGCCAGGCCCTGTGAGGGTCACCATCCTGGAGTGCGTTAGGAGGGACTTGAGCGCAGAGAGGTCGGTACGCCGCCCGACGAAGCTCGTCAAATAACGCGGCAGGCTGTTCGGGACAGCCGCGCCCACGGCCCGCAAGCCGCGTTTGGCAGCCGCTTCCATGGGCCTATCTTCCACCCAAGGGGACCGAGGAGCTCGGGTCAAAGCCAAGTCCGCCTGCTGCGTAGATTCACAACGCTACGTGGTTCTAGGCGTTTGACAGCTTATTTGACAGCTTACTCAGGACACTCTTTGACACGTCAGGACGCTCTGTGACAAAGACGCGTTAGACCACCGAATACGCCAGACACGCCCTGGCATCTCCTGACACATCCAGGCAAGGAAGGTCAATCTCCTCTTAATCCCAAGGTTCAGGGTTCGACTCCCTGCGCGAGCACCAATATTTAGTGTCACAGAGTCTCAGAGAGTCTCTATGCGGTGCCTAGAGTCTCAAGTAGTCGATGTCAGCTCGTCCCCAATCGGTGGCTGACACCCTTTTTGACACCTTGACGGTTGAGAACGCGCCCGCGGATCGCGCCCGAGCACACGCAAATTGAACTCAGCAACCGCGTTAGTCAAGCCCCTAAAACCCCACAGCAGGGGATCAAGAATCGCAATGTCCACTAGGTCGAGCTCAAGTCGGGAGGACCGAAGCTCATATGGCGCGAACAGCGATCTCATCGAAACAGCCCGGCTACATATTGCGACGGTCCACCCTGACGTCGGGCTAGGTGGTGAGATCGGACCCCGCGTCGACGCCGGCCTCATCGAGCAGAGTTTGCGCAACGGCGATGGGCACGTTTGCACGTAAAGCGAGATTCAGGGCGTCGCTGGGTCGGCAGTCCAACTCCTCGATGCGACCGTCTGACTTGGTAATCAGTCGCGCGAAGAAGACTCCGTCCACAATTCGGAGTACGTCTGCTCTCAACAGGCTGACCCCATGGCGATTGAAGGCATCCAGTATCAGATCGTAAGTTAGGGGTCGCTCAGTCTTGAGACCGTCTAGATGGAGTTGCAGTGCTTGGCCTTCAAAACCTCCGACCCACAGGGGGATGTGGCGCCCGCTGTCGGCGACGAGCAAGACAACGTGAACTTCCTGTGGCTCCTCCGCAAAATGGCGAGGTAGCTTTTCGCGGAGCTCGCGCCAACGCTCGGCAGTTGGAGTATGTGCCTGCACGCTCTCAACGCGGACCGGAACGAAACCGTCTTCCGCAACATGGGTCGGCTGCTTCACAAATATGCCCTCCTTGACAATTCGGTCGATGGCCTCAAGGCGACCGGCGACCTGAGTTAGACGCTTCTCAAGCCATGCCCGATGGGTGGTCAAGACTTCTCCAACGGTCGCCTCGGACGGATCAGCCAGCACGCGCTGGATTTCCCGCACTGGCATGTCGATCGAGCGGAGCATCGCAATGACCTCAGCTGCCTCACGCTGCGCGGCGGCGTAGTAGCGGTAGCCTGACTCGGGGTCGACGTATGCCGGCTCTAATAGCCCTGTCTCGTGGTAATGGCGAAGATGGCTAACCGGGATCCCGGCGCGGCGGGAGAACTGGCCAATCGACTCTAGATCTCGGGTGTTCGATTGACCCACGCCAAGAGCTTGCAACTCTCAACCGGTCGAGAGTCAAGAGGCGGCGACAACTTCGTGCACCGCTCGCCAGGAAGAGCCGGCTCCGTGACTACGTCAGCGGAGTCGTGGCAGCCACGGATGACTAGGATCTGTGCGGCCTATCGCTGATGCGAGCCAGCGCCGCGCAGCCGGTGGCAGCTGAGGCGTCGTGAGAGTGAAGTCGGCTTCGTCCTGGGGACGCGGCGACTTCGATTTGAAGAGAAGTTCGACCTGCGGCGCGAGGTAGGGAACACCGTCCGCGGTGTGGAGTCCAACCTCACTGAGTGGGAGGGTTACTTCGGAGTCTCTGCGATAAATCCAGCGATCGCCGATGGATTCAGCGAGCATCAACTGCAGCGCCCACGCCGACTGTCGGTCGGGTCGGCACCAAAGGTCGTGGATTGACGGGCGGACGGTTTCGTCTCGACTGAGACGACGTAGGTGACCTGGCCGATCAACCTCCCACAATTCCCACCCAAGGTTCGAGAAGTGGCTACAGACCCGGACTTGGTCTGCTCGCAAAACCAGCACATCGGTGTCGGCGTGGTTTCGGGTGGCCCGCTTGAGGAATAGGTCGATGCCCCAGCCGCCCGCAATCCACCATGCGCAGTCGAGCCCGGTCATGAGCCCGACTGTCTGCGGCACGGAAAGCGGCTTCCAGCGGGTTAGATCACTGCCATCGTCGCGTGGCATAGCACCTGATGATTCATGAAGGCGAGACATCGATCGTCGCCCAACTGTGGCCACCGTCACGGGTCATTAGGAGCTGGAGCCACTGCGGGTATGCAGGCACGCCAAAGATGACGACGCCTTGGGTCGGCGTAGTGAACCTCAGGTCAGACAGAGGAAGACCACCGGTCTGTGGCAAAT
>DATCBF010000158.1:0-3060 GCA_036512025.1 Solirubrobacterales bacterium | reverse complement strand
TGGCGCCGACACGGTTTCCGTCTCCCGCGCGGTCCCGATCCCGGTCGTGCTCAGGGGTGGCCCCGGCAACGACACTCTCACGGGCGGCAGTGGGGCGGACAAACTGATCGGCGGCGACGGCAACGATCGCCTTGTCGGCCGTGGGGGCGATGACTCTCTCTATGGCGGCCCGGGCGACGACACGCTGATCGGCTGCAGCGGCGACGACGTCCTCTATGGCGGCCCGGGCAACGACGTGCTTCACGGCGGCTCCGGCGACAACGCCGAACGGCCCTAGCGTCAGGTAGCGGTCTCGACCCGGCGGCTTCGCCCGACGACCCTGCCGCCGACGAAGAGCAGGGCGACGACGAAGCCGACCAGCGACAGCGCGGCGTCGAGCCGGAACGCCGCCTGGATCCCGTCCGAGAAGGACGCCTGCGAGGAGAACACCGTGGTCGTCAGGCCGAGCCCGATCGAGCCGCCAGCGATCTGGAACATGTAGACGATGCCGCCGGCAAGGCTGGTCTGGGAGGCGTCGACAGACGTGACCCCGGCCGTGGTCGCGGTCGGGTAGAAGCTGCCGACCCCGATCCCGAGCACGACCATGCCGGCGAGGAGCGAGTTGTAGCCGGAGCTCGCGTCGGCGAGGGAGAAAAGGAACGGGGCGACGGTGATGCAGGCCGCCCCGATGCTGGCGAGCACCTTGGCTCCGACGCGGTTGTAAAGCGGCCCGGCGCCAAAGGAGACGAGTGCGAACGTCGCCAGGAAGGGCAGCATCCCGACCCCGGCTTCCAGTGGCGAATAGCCGAGCTGCTTCTGCATGAACTGGGGCAGGTACAGGAGCGAGGCGAAGAAGGTCGCCGACATGAAGAGGATCGCGATGCAGGAGGCGGTGAAGCTCTCGTTACGCATCACCGCTCGCGGCACCAGGGCCTTCAACCCGGCGCGGCGCTCGATCGGGACGAAGGCCACGATCAGCACCGCGGCGAGGGCGAACAGCCCGAGCACTTTGGGGTCGGTCACTCCCCAGTCGTCGATCTGGTCGAGGGCGACCAGCAGCGAGACCAGGCCGATCGAGAGAGCGGAGACGCCGGCGTAGTCGATCTCGTGATCGCTTGACTCGGGCTCTTTGACGTGGACGAGGAAGTAGGTGACAGCGACCGCGAAGATCGAGATCGGGACGTTGAGGAAGAAGATCCAGCGCCAGCTGAGGACGTCGGTGAGAACGCCGCCGATCAGCGGCCCGATCGCGTTGCCGAGGCCGGCGGCGCCGATGATGATGCCGCCGGCCAGGCCCGCTTTCTCTTCTGGCAGCAGCTCGTAGGTCATGCCGAGGATCGCCGGCCACATCAACGCCCCGCCGATCCCCATCACCGTGCGGGTGACGATCAGCCAGGTCTCGGTCTGGGCAGCGCCGCCAAGGGCCGACATCGAGGCGAAGATCGCCGTGCCGAGGAAAAAGGCGTTGCGGCGGCCGAACATGTCGGCGAGGCGGCCGCCGGTGACGATCATCACCCCGAAGGTGAGCGCGTAGGCGTTGACCACCCACTGGATCGTGTTGACGTTGGTGTCGAAGTCCTTCTCCATCGTCGGCAGGGCGACGTTGATCGCGGAGAAGTCGTTGGCGATCACCACAACCGCGATACCCATCGCGAAGAGGGCGAGCCAGCTTGTGCGCTGCGGCTTTGCGATGGCGGGAGCGTACGCTAAGCTCGGGATCGAATGACCCACCGCTTCGACAGCCTGTCGCTTCTCCTTCTCCTCCCCCCTCGGGGGGAATAGCGCTGGGCGGCGCGATAGCCGCGAGACAACAGGATCATTCGAAAGTAACGAGAAGGAGGAGGTTCCGATGGAGCCCGTAGTTGACGCCAACCGCGTCCACATATTCGACACAACTTTGCGAGACGGCGAGCAGTCGCCGGGCATCTCGCTGAACACCGCCGAGAAGGTCGAGATCGCCCAGCAGCTCGCCCGCCTGGGGGTCGACGTGATCGAGGCGGGGTTCCCGATCACCTCGCCAGGTGACTTTGAAGCGGTGCAGGAGATATCGCGCAAGGTCGAGGGCCCGGTCATCTGCGGCCTTGCCCGTACCCACAAGGCCGACATCGACGCGGCCTGGAACGCGGTCAAAGATTCGCAGCGGCCGCGTATCCACACCTTCATCTCCACCTCTGACATCCACATCGAGCACCAGCTGCAGACCGACCGCGCGGACGTCAAGGGCCAGGCTCGGGCCGCGGTCACGCTGGCGAAGTCCTACTGCGCCGACGTCGAGTTCTCGCCGATGGACGCGACCCGCGCCGACATCGAGTTCACGGCCGAGGTCTGCGCGATCGCGGTCGAAGAGGGCGCGACCGTGATCAACATCCCCGACACGGTTGGCTACACGACCCCGGAGGAGTACGCCGAGTACTTCCGCCGCCTCTACGAATTGGTGCCGGGGTTGCGCGAGGTCGAGCTCTCGGTCCACTGTCACGACGACCTGGGACTGGCGGTCGCCAACTCCTACGCCGGGGTGCTGGCCGGCGCCCGCCAGGTCGAGTGCGCGATCAACGGGATCGGCGAGCGCGCCGGCAACTGCTCGCTGGAGGAGATCGTGATGCTGATCAAGACCCGCGAGGACGCGCATCACCTCAGCACCGGCGTCGACAGTCGCGAGCTGGCTCGCAGCAGCCGCATGGTCTCGCGCCTCACCGGTTACGCGATCCAGCCCAACAAGGCGATCGTCGGCCGCAACGCCTTCGCCCACGAGTCCGGCATCCACCAGGACGGGGTGCTGAAGGAGCGCACCACCTACGAGATCATGGACGCGACCGAAGTCGGCCTGGAGTCGAACTCGCTGGTGCTGGGCAAGCACTCGGGCCGCCACGCGCTGCGCGACGCTCTGGAGCAGCTGGGGTTCCAGGTCGAGGGCAACGCCCTCAACGCCGCCTTCAAGCGCTTCAAGGAGGTCGCTGATCGCAAGAAGCAGGTGACCGCCCTGGACCTGGAGGCTCTCGTCTCCGACGAGATGCGCGAGCGCGCCGACGCCCACGTGCTGGCCTGGTTCGAGGTCGAGGCCGGCTCGCGGCGCGAGCCTCT
>DATCBF010000157.1:0-10363 GCA_036512025.1 Solirubrobacterales bacterium | reverse complement strand
TCGCCCGCCAGCGTCGCGATCACCTCGTTGGCGTTCATGTTCGAGGAGGTGCCGGACCCGGTCTGGAAGACGTCGACCGGGAACTGGTCGTCGTGCTCACCGGCGGCGACGGTGCCGCCCGCCACGGCGATTCGCTCGGCCAGCTCGGAGTCGAGCCCGCCCAGCGCGCCGTTGGCCTCGGCCGCCGCCGCCTTGAGGCGCCCGAGCCAGCGGATCACGGGCACCGGCACCCGCTCTCCCGAGACCGGGAAGTTGTCAACGGCCTTGGTGGTCTCGCCACCCCAGAGCTGCTCAGTCAAAACGCTGCCTCCATCGAAGTAGTGGTCCCTGCAGGGTATTCAGCCCTCGGCGTGGCCGGCGTCGTAGCCCTGGCGGTAGGTGCGGAGGAACGCTGCCGGGAGGGGGCGGTTGTCGGGGCTGTAGCGGGCGGCGACCGAGAGCCGCCGGATCAGGTCGGTGTGAATGCCGTCGGTGCTTTCGGCGCCCCGCTGGGCCGCTCCAAGCAGGTAGCCGAGCCGGAGGTTGGCCGCGTCGCCGGGATTGGCGCGGGCTTCGGCGTTGAGCCTGGTTGCCACCGTCACCAGCGCCGTGCCGACCGTAGCCAGGTCGCCTCCCTGCTGGTTCTCGGCCAGGCATTCGCTGACCAGAGTCTCTCCCCCCAGCTTCACTTCGCCGGGGGCTTCCTCGAGAGCCCGGGCGTAGGCGCCCTGGCCTTCCAGGCAGGCGAGCGGCGTCGTGTCGTCCGGCCCGCCGCAGCCGCCGGCCGGCAGAGCGAGGAGGCAGAGCGCGAGGATTGCGGCTCGGGGGCGCACCGGCGCAATCCTACGGCCGCGCCGCCGACTCGAGCTCGTACCCAGGCTCAGTCGCCGCGGGGGGAGAGGCCGCCGCTCTGAAAGACGGAGACGCCGCCTTCCGGCCCGGGGGGCGGCGGTTTCGGCTGCGGCGCCTTCTTGTGCCGTGGCTTGCCCGCTTCTTCGGTTTCGCCGGTGGGGAAGGTTTCGACCCATTCGGCGAGTGCGTAACGGGCCGCTGGGGCATGGTTCCAAGAGAGGTGCAGATGGTTGCCGCAGCCGTGGCCTTCGTCGCCGTTGTAGCCGACCCAGCGGAAGGGCGGGATCGGTTTGTTCTGTTCGGGCTCGGCCCAGAGCGCCAGGCGGGTGATCGGTTTCCAGCTGGCGTCGCAGATCGTCCCTCCGTGCAGCGGCACGAGGTCGACGGCGACGCCGTTGTAGTGATCGGAGCCCTTGACGTGGCAGTTGTCGCAGCCGACATGTTCGCCGTCGGGAAGCGGGCCGGAGTAGCCGTCGGTGACGTAGATCGGGTAGCGGGCGGCGAGCCAGCGCAGATCGGGAACGATCCGGCTGTCGACCATGTCGCCCGCTTCGTGCGGCACCGAGGCCGGGATCGGGACGATCTTGCCGGTCGCGTAGACCAGCCGCATCGAGTCGGGCCCGGCGCTGGCGAGGGTGACCGTCCAGGCAGCGAGGGCGATCAGCGCCAGCAGCACGAATGCCTCGATGTGGGCGCGGCGCGCATACCAGCGGCTCGCGCCGCGATTGAGCCTGTTTCCTCGGGTGAACATCTGCTCCCGGTATCGACACCGCTCTGCCTCCCTTGAGGGCGTGGGCGCTAAGGTGCGGCGCGATGACGACGGTGCGAGACGCCTCATTTGAACTCTTCCGTTCCCAGGGGATGACGACGATGTTCGGCAACCCGGGCTCGACCGAGCTGCCGATGCTGGCCGACTTTCCGGGCGACTTTCGCTACGTGCTGGGTCTGCAGGAGGCGGTCGTGGTCGGAATGGCCGATGGCTTCGCGCAGGCCTCGGGCCGCACCACGATCGCCAACCTCCACACTGCGCCGGGGGTCGGCAACGCGATGGGGGCGATCTTCAACGCCCAGGCAAACCACTCGCCGCTGCTGATCACCGCCGGACAGCAGGCGCGCGCCCAGATCACCCTGCAGGCGAACCTGACCAA
Organism: Solirubrobacterales bacterium; assembly: GCA_036512025.1. Taxonomy (GTDB): domain Bacteria; phylum Actinomycetota; class Thermoleophilia; order Solirubrobacterales; family 70-9; genus DATCBF01. The sequence continues at coordinate 8,384 of DATCBF010000157.1, read as the reverse complement.
CCGCGACGCGACCCGGATGCCGCACCCTCTGGTCAAGTGGGCCTACGAGCCGGCCCGCGCCGAGGACGTGCCGCTGGCCTTGGCGCACGGCGCCCACCTCGCCTCACTTCCCCCTAAAGGCCCGACCTTCGTCTCGCTGCCGATGGACGACTGGTACGCCGAGGTCGACGAGGCCGATGCCCGGCATGCGGTCGAGCGGACCGTGAGCGGTCGCGCAACCGCCGATCCCGAGGCGGTCCGGACACTGGCCCAGCGACTTGACGCGGCCACCAACCCGGTCTTCGTCGCCGGGCCCGATATCGACGCCAGTGGCGCCTGGGAGACGGCGATCGCGCTGGTCGAGCGCCAGCGCCTGCCGGTCTGGGCGAGCCCGGCAACCGGCGGCAACCGGCTCGGCTTCCCCGAGGGCCACCCCAACTTCCGCGGCGTCCTGCCGCCGGCGATCGGCCCGGTCGGCCAGACCTTGGAGGGCCATGACCTGATCGTCGTCGCCGGCAGCTCGGTCTTTCCCTATTACCCCTACATCCCCGGGCCGCTGCTGCCGGAAGGCGCGAAGCTGGTGGCGATCACCAGCGACCCCGACGAGGCCTCGCGGGCGCCGATGGGCGATGCGATCGTCGCCGACGTGAAGCTGACCCTGGAGGCTCTGCTCGAGGCGGCGCCGGAGTCGAGCCGCCCGAGCCCGGAGCCGAACCAGCCGCCGCAGGAGATCCCGGCCGCCGATCCGCTCAACTCCTCGACCGTGCACTCGGCCCTGGCCGAGGTGCTTCCCGAGGATGCGATCGTCGTCCTCGAGTCGCCCTCCAGCACCCTTGCCCTGCGTAACCAGCTCCGCCTCTCGCGCCCCGGCAGCTACTACTTCAGCGCCGGCGGCGGCCTTGGCTTCGGCCTCGCCGCCTCGGTCGGGATCCAGCTCGCTCAGCCCGATCGTCCCGTCGTCTGTGTGCTCGGCGAGGGCTCGGCGCAGTACGCGATCACCGCCTTCTGGAGCGCCGTCGCCTACAAGACCCCGGTCACCTTTCTCGTCCTTCGCAACTCCGAGTACGCGATCCTCAAGTGGTTCGCCGAAGTCGAGCAGATCAGCGGCGCGCCCGGGCTCGACCTTCCCGCCCTCGACGTCGCCGCCGTGGCCGAGGGCTACGGTGTCAAAGCGCACCGCGCCGGCGGCCGTGACGAGGTGCGCGGCGCCCTCGCCGGCGCCCTCGCCTCCTCGGCGCCGGAGCTGGTCGAAGTCCCGGTGGCGCCGGGCATGGCGCTCTTCTAGGCCGATCGAATGGCGTTGCTCAAGGCCAAGGTCGCAGCGCCGCAGGGACCCGACGAGCCGGCCACCGACCGCGCTCCCGATTCTCTGGCGGGCGGCACGACACGGCTGCTGCGCGGCGAGTTGGAGTCGCTGCTCGGCGCCGACCGCGTCCTTGGCAGCGCCAGCGACCTCGTCAAATACGCCTCCGACGCCAGCCCCTACCGGCTCCTCCCGCGGGCGGTTGTCATGGCCCACGATGCCGGCGACGTCGCCAAGGCCTTTGAGTTCGGCCGCCGCAAAGAGATCCCGGTCGTCTTCCGCGCCGGTGGCACCAGCCTCAACGGACAGGGTCAGACCGATGGGATCCTGGTCGACGTGCGCCGTCATTTCGGCGGCGTCGCGGTCGAGGAGGACGGCGACGTGGCCCGGGTCAAGCCCGGCACCATCCTCGGCCACGCCAATCGCGTTCTCGCCCCGCACGGCCGCAAGCTCGGCCCCGATCCGGCCAGCACCGACATCGCCACCGTCGGCGGCGTCGTCGCCAACAACTCGGGCGGGATGCGCTGCGGCGTCGTCCGCGACTCCTACTCGACTGTGCGGGCGCTGACCTTCGTCCTGCCCTCGGGCACCGTGATCGACACCGCCGCCTCCGACGCCGCCGAGCGTTTCGCGGAAAAGGAGCCCGAGCTGGCTGCCGGCCTCACCGCGATCCGCGAGGAGATCCTTGCCGACGCCGAGCTCACCGAGCGCATCCGCCGCAAGTTCGAGATCAAGAACACGACCGGCTACCGGCTCTGCGCCTTCCTCGACGCCTCCGAGCCGCTGGAGATCTTCCGCCGCCTGCTGGTCGGCTCCGAGGGCACCCTCGCCTTCGTCGCTGAGGCGGTCTTCGAGACGGTGCCGCTGCCCGCCCGCACAACTACCTCCTGGATTCACTTCCCCAGCATCGACGCGGCGATCGCGCCGGTCCGCGACCTCGTCGCCGCCGGCGCCACCGCGGTCGAGCTGATGGTTGCCCCGGCCCTGATCACCGCCGCCTGGAACATGGTCGGGGCGCCGCAGGAGTGGAAAGAGCTGCCGCCGGAGTCGGCGGTGCTGCTGGTTGAGTTCGGCGCCGACGACGAAGAGGGGCTCGACGCCTACGTCGCCGCGGCCGGGGAGTTGCTGGCCTCGCACGAGCTGATCCAGCCGACCGCCTTCACCCGCGAGGCCGAGGAGATCGAGCTCGCCTGGCGGGTACGGGAGGGCCTGCACGGCCTGATCGGCAAGCTGCGGCTGCCCGGCACGGCGTTGATCGTCGAGGACGTCTGCGTGCCGCCGGAGCGGATCGCCGAAGGCGCCCGCGACCTGCAGGCGCTGCTCGGCGAGCACGGCTTCCTTCCCGGCGTCGCCGGTCACGCTTCGGCCGGCAACCTCCACTTCATGCTGACCCCGGACTTCGCCAAGCAGGAGGACCTCGATCGCTATGAGGCCTTCATGTCAAAGCTGGTCGAGCTGATCGTCGACAAGTACGACGGCTCGCTCAAGGCCGAGCACGGGACCGGGATCAACATGGCCCCTTATGTGGAGCGCGAGTGGGGCGAGAAGGCCACGGAGCTGATGTGGCGGGTGAAGAAGCTGGCCGATCCCGACGGCGTGCTCGCCCCTGGCGTCGTCCTCAATCGCGACCCCGGCGTCCATCTGCGCAACCTGAAAACGACGCCGGTGATCGAGGAGTCGGCCAACGCCTGCGTCGAGTGTGGCTTCTGCGAGCCGGTCTGCCCGAGCCGCAACCTGACGACGACGCCGCGGCAGCGGATCGTGCTGCGCCGCGAGATGGCCCGCCAGCCGGCGGGCTCGCCGGTGCAGCGGGCGCTGCTGAGGGAGTTCTCCTACGAGGGCCTGGAGACGTGCGCCGCCGACGGCTCCTGTCAGATCGCCTGCCCGGTCGGGATCGACACCGGCCTTCTGGTCAAGGAGATGCGGCACCAGGGCCACACGGCTGGCGCTGAAAAGACGGCGCTGGCAACCGCCAAGCGCTGGGCCACGGTCGAGGGCGCCTCTCGTGCCGGCCTGCGCTTCGGCGGGCCGCTGGCGCGGCAGACGAAGCGAGGCCAGTCGCTCCCGCCCCCCGCCCCCGGCAAGCTTCCGGTGACGCTGCACGCGGGCGCCGCCGCGGTCTACGTCCCCTCCTGCACCAACCGCATCTTCGGCGGCTCGCCGGTGCGGGCGTTGGTCGAGGTCTCGCGCCGTGCCGGCCTGCCGGTCTGGATTCCCGAGGACGTCGCCGGCAGCTGCTGCGGCCTGCCCTGGGGCTCGAAGGGCTTCGGCGAGGCCCATCGCCACAAGGCCGGCGAGATGATCGAGCGCCTCTGGAAATGGAGCGGCGAGGGGGCGCTGCCGATCGTGATCGACGCCGCCTCCTGCACCCAGGGCGTCGCCAGCCCCGGAGAGGGTGTGCTCAGCGAGGAGAACGCCGAGCGCCTCGACCGGCTCGAGATCCTCGACTCGGTCGCCTGGGCCCACGACCGCCTGCTGCCCTGGCTCGAGGTCGGCGAGACGGTCGGCTCGGCCACCGTCCACCCGACCTGCGCGACGCGCCAGATGGGATTGACCCCGCGGCTCGAAGCGCTCGCCGCCACCGTCGCCGACGAGGTATACGTCGCACCCTCCTCCACCTGCTGCGGATTCGCCGGCGACCGCGGCATCTCCCACCCGGAGCTGACCGAGTCCGCGACCCGCGATCAGGCCGCCGAGCTGGAAGGCCGCGACTTCGACGCCCACCTCTCCAGCAACCGCACCTGCGAGATCGGCATGGAGCGCGCCACCGGCGAGCCCTACGAGTCGGTCGTCATCCTGCTCGAGCGCCTGACGCGGAGCGGCTAGCGGCGACTAATCCGACTTGGCGTCCGGGATCGCTTTCGCGTCGAGATCGCGCAGCAGGGAAGCCATCCGCTGGTCGTTTTCCATGCGGCGGTCGATCAGAGGCATGAAGATCCCGCGCAGGGCGGAGACGTAGCGCCACCACTTCGGCATGAATACGCGGGGAGCGCGCTGCTCGATCCCGCGGACCAGTCCCGCCGCCGCCTCTTCGGGAGAGATCCGTTTCAGCAGCCAGGCGGGCGTGAACTCGTTGAGGCGGCCGGCGTCCTCCTGGGCCATCGCGTCCTGAACCATTTTCGTGTCGACCCAGCCGAAGTAGCCGACTGTTGCGCTCGCGCCCTGCGGCAGCAGCTCGACCCGCAGGGTGCGTCCCATCGACTCCACCCCGGCCTTCGCCACCGCGTAAGGGCTGTTCCCCATCCCGTTCATGAAGGCGTAGACCGAGGAGATGAGGACGAGCTGGCCGCGTCGCTCGACGATCTGCGGCAGGGCCGCGCGGCAGGTGCGCCAGACGCCCAGCAGGTCGACCTCGAAGACGCGCTCCCATTCCTCGGTGGAGATCGCCCGCGTTGTCGCCAGCCGCGACTGCGCGATCCCGGCGTTGGCGACGGCGACGTCGAGCCCGCCGAATTTCTCCACAGTCTCGGCGACCGCGGCCATCATCGCCCCGTGGTCGGTGACGTCGGCGCCGATCCCGATCGCCCGCGGGCCGATCCGCTCGGCTGCCTCCTGGGCCTGGGTCGCGTCGAGGTCGAGCACCGCTACCGAGGCGCCACGGTTGTGGATCTGCCGCGCGGTCTCATAGCCGATCCCGCGGGCGGCGCCGGTAACCAGGGCCACTTTGCCGTTCAAGTTGTAGTCGGTCATATGCGGAGCCTATAGCCGGGGATCGCCACCTGCGCTTGTCTGGCCGACACCTAGAATCAGCCGCCGTGCCCGGATTCAGCCCTGTCGATCCCAAACAGTCATTTCCCGAGCTGGAGGAGAAGGTGCTCGCGCGCTGGCGCCAGAGCGACCTTTTCCGCCGCTCGCTCGACAACCGTGCCGAGGCCGAGGTCTGGAGCTTCTACGAGGGCCCCCCTACCGCCAACGGCAAGCCCGGGTCCCACCACGTCCTCTCTCGCGTCTTCAAGGACATCTACCCGCGCTACAAGACGATGGCCGGCTACCGGGTGCCGCGCAAGGCGGGCTGGGACTGCCACGGGTTGCCGGTCGAGCTCGAGGTCGAAAAGCAGCTTGGCATCACCTCCAAGCAGGAGGTCGAGGAGTACGGGATCGACAGGTTCAACCAGCGCTGCCGCGAGTCGGTCTTCGAGTACGTCGAGGAGTGGAACCGGCTGACTGAGCGGATCGGCTTCTGGATCGACCTCGACGACCCCTACGTCACCCTCGAGAACGACTACATCGAGTCGGTCTGGTGGTCGCTGGGCAAGCTCTGGGAGGAGGGGCGGCTCTACGAGGGCCACAAGGTCGTCCCCTACTGCTCGCGCTGCGGCACCGCGCTCTCCTCGCACGAGGTGGCGCAGGGTTACAAAGACGTCGAGGACCCCTCTATATACGTGCGCTTCCCGCTGCTGGGGGCAGACGGCGACGAGAGCGGCGAGTCGCTGCTGGTCTGGACGACGACGCCCTGGACGCTGCCCGGAAACGAGGCGGTCGCGGTCGCGCCCGATGTCACCTACGTCAGAGCCCGCCTCGACGGCGAGACCCTGATCCTGGCCGAGGCGCTGGTCGAGAAGGTGCTCGGCGAAGGGGTCGAGATCGTCGGCAAGATGCAGGGCGCCGAGCTGGTAGGTGGCAGCTACTCGGGCCCGGTCTTCGACCTCTCCGATCGCGAGCGCGGCGACTTCCCGATCCTCGCCGGCGACTTCGTCACCACCGAGGACGGCACCGGCCTCGTCCACATCGCCCCCGCCTTCGGCGAAGACGACTACGCGGTCGCCGCCGCCGCCGGCATCTTTGACCCGACCGAGCACGGCACCCTCTACAACCCGGTCGGTCTCGACGGCAAGTTCGACTCGCGGGTCGCGGGCTTCGAGGGGCTCTTCGTCAAGGACCCCGAGGTCACCGCCAGGCTGATCGCCGACCTCGACCGCCGTGGCCTGCTCTTCCGCGAGCAGGTCTACGAGCACTCCTACCCGCACTGCTGGCGCTGCGGCACGCCGCTGCTCTACTACGCCAAGTCGAGCTGGTACGTCCGCACCTCTGAGGCGCGCGACGCCCTGCTCGCCAACAACGAGACGATCGGCTGGCACCCCGAGCACATCAAGCACGGCCGCTTCGGCAAATGGCTGGAGAACAACGTCGACTGGGCGCTCTCGCGCGACCGCTACTGGGGGACGCCGCTGCCGATCTGGGAGTGCGCGGCCGAGAGCTGCGACGGGCGCTTCTGCGCTGGCTCGGTCGAGGCGCTGCGCGAGCGCGCCGCGGGCGAGATCCCCGACGACCTGCACCGCCCCTACATCGACGATGTCGTCCTCGAGTGCGACTCCTGCGGCAGCGAGATGCGGCGGGTCGAGTCGGTGATCGACACCTGGTACGACAGCGGCGCGATGCCGTTCGCGCAGTTCCACTACCCGTTCGAGAACGAGGCCGAGTTCAAAGAGCGCTTCCCCGCCGACTTCATCTGCGAGGCGATCGACCAGACCCGCGGCTGGTTCTACACGCTGCTGGCCGAGTCGACCCTGCTCTTCGACACCTCCAGCTACAAGAACTGTGTCTGCCTCGGCCTCATTCTCGACCCCGAGGGCCAGAAGATGTCGAAGAGCAAGGGCAACGTGGTCGAGCCCTGGGAGGTGATCGATGCCCACGGCGCCGACGCCTTTCGCTGGTACTACCTGACCGCGCAGCAGCCCTGGTCGGGCTACCGCTTCTCGGTCGAGACGGTCGGCGAATCGGTGCGCCAGTTCCTGCTCACGCTCTGGAACACCTACTCGTTCTGGGTGCTCTACGCCAACGCCGAGGACCTCTCTCCCGACGACTTCCGCAGCTCCTTTTCTCCGGATAGCGACGAAAAGGAACAGCGGAGCGTGGACAACGACAACGACCTCGACCGCTGGGCGCTCTCGCGCCTGCAGGCGACGACCGCGATCGTCCGCGAGCAGATGGACGCCTACGACTGCACCGCCGCCGGGCGCGCGATCGCCGCCTACATCGAGGAGCTGTCCAACTGGTACGTGCGGCTCTCGCGGCGTCGCTTCTGGGACGGCGACCGCGCCGCCTTCGCGACCCTGCGCCACTGCCTGCTGGAGGCCGCGGCTCTGCTCGCGCCCTTCACGCCTTTTCTCGCCGACGAGATTCACCTCAACCTTGCCGGAGGGGAGGCGGGGGAGACCGGTGAGCAGCCGGACTCGGTTCATCTGCGCGACTTCCCCGAGCCCGACCCGGCCCTCGCCGATCCCGAGCTGGAGACGGGGATGGAGGCGGTCCGCCTCACGGTCGAACTCGGCCGCGCCGCCCGCGCCCAGGCCAAGGCCAAGGTTCGCCAGCCCCTGCGCCGTGCCGTGATCGTCGCCAGCGACGCCGAGCGTGAGGCGATCGAGGCCCGCGCCGACCTGGTCACCGCCGAGCTCAATGTCAAGGAGCTCGACTTCGTCTCCGAAGAAGCCGACCTGGTCACCTACGCGGTCAAGCCCAACTACCGTTCGCTCGGCCCCCGCTTCGGCAAGCGGATGCCGCAGGTCGCCGCCGCGGTCGAGGCTCTCGACGCCGCCCACGTCGCCAAGTCCCTTGCCGCCGGGCACGAGGTCGGGATCAATATCGACGGCGCCGACCATACCCTCACCCCCGAGGACATGACCCTGGCCCTGCAGCCGCTCGACGGCTACGAGGTCGAGGCGGAGGCCGGTCACGCCGTCGCCCTCCAGCTCGAGCTCGACGATGAGTTGCGCCGCGAGGGCCTCGCCCGCGAGATCGTCCACGCCGTCCAGATCGCCCGCAAAGACGCCGGCCTCGACATCACCGACCGCATTGCCCTCTCCCTCGGGGGCGACGGGGAGCTGCTCGAGGCCGCCCGCGAGCACGCGACGTATCTGGCAGGCGAGGTCCTGGCCACCTCGGTCGCCTACGACGCCGATGGCGGCGCCGAGGCCAGGATCGACGGCCGCGACCTGTGGATCGCCACCATCCGCGCCTAGGAGGGGCTAGCGAAACCCCCGCCCACGCCTGGCGGCGGCGGACACGGCGCGGCGCGGCGTCCTCAGACGCACTTGGTCCGGCGCTCGCCAGTCGCAGACGCGAGTTTCGCTAGACCCTCCTAGGTGTAAGAACCAGCCACGTT
>DATCBF010000156.1:0-11990 GCA_036512025.1 Solirubrobacterales bacterium | reverse complement strand
CGAGCCTTGTTCGCGGCCCCGCCGACCTTGCCCCGTTCCTCGGCGGGAAGGCCCCGGCGCTCGGCGCCGAGGCAGAGCGTCGCGGCGCCGTCGATCGCCCCGAGGCCATCGCCACCGTGGGCGACAAGCGCCGCCCGTGGCGCCGGCGTCTCCCCGATGCCGGCGCGGGCCAGGGGCTGGCCGAAGATCGAGCCCATGCTCGCCCGCACCGCCTTAGGCGAGAAGGGATCGGCGCAATCGGGGCCGAGCACCACCACAGCATCGATCAGGGCATGGGCGGTGCGGAGGATCGCGCCGACGTTGCCGGGGTCGGCGACGCCGTGCAGGTAGAGGCAGGTCATGCCGCTGGGCCCGGCCCAGCGCTGAGGCCAGGCCGCGATCGCCCGGGTGCCCGACCCCAGCGTCGAGACCTCGGCCAGAAGCTCCGGCTCGACCTCATCGCCGCCCAGCCCGGAGCCGGCCGCGGTCAGCAGGAAAAGGGGCTCGAAGCCCGCCGCCAGCCCGGCCTCGACCAGATCCTCGCCCTCGGTGACAAACGCGCCCTCGCGCTCGCGGTGCTTGCGGTCGCGCAGCTTGCGGACCAGTTTCAGCTTCTCGTTGTGGGGGCTGGCGATCATCAGTTGTCAGTTCTTGTCTGGCGTTTTTTCTCCTGGAACAAAAAAAGGCGGGCCGTGAAGACGGCCCGCCCGGGAAACTGGAGTGCTTGGCTGCGACTAGGCGGCCGCACCCTCCCGGGCTAGCTCCACAAATCGGCGGAACGCATCGCGGTCGGTGACCGCAATGTCGGCGAGCATCTTGCGATTGACCTCGACCTCGGCCTTGCTGAGGCCGTGGATGAGTTCGGAGTAGCTCATGCCCTCGAGCCGGGCGGCAGCGTTGATCCGCGTGATCCAGAGACGACGGAAGTCACGCTTGCGGTTGCGCCGGTCGCGGTAGGCGTACATGCCCGAGCGCTGGACCTGCTCTTTGGCGAAACGATAAGAGGAGTGCTTGCGGCCGAAATAGCCTTTCGCCTCCTTCAGGACCTTGCGGCGCTTCTTGCGCGCGTGGACCGAGCGCTTGACGCGGCTCACTTGCCGCCTCCAAGCAGTGCCCGCACCGTCTTCGCGTCCGAGGGAGCGATCTCAACCGGCCGCGCCATCCGCCGCTTCCGCTTCGGCGACTTTTTCTCGAGGATGTGGCTCGAGTAGGCGCGCCGCCCGCGCAGCTTCCCTGTGCCGGTCTTGCGGAAGCGCTTCTTGGCGCCAGAATGGGTTTTCATCTTGGGCATCGGGTCCGCTATTGAAGCAGACCGGGGCCTCAGCCCATGTTCCGGATGACTCGACGCCGCGCGGGGCCGGGCAGCCGAGCAGCCGCCGCGATCGCGGACGCGCCCATCCTGCCCCACCCCCCCGAGGCGAAAACCCTGGATTCGGCGCATAGGTCGGCATCGGCGAAGCGCCACTTGTAGGACTCGGCTCCGTCGAGGAATCTGTAGGCGTCAACGCCGTCGCCACAGGCCTCGCGCACGGTGTGGGCAAGCAGGACGAAGCCGATGGAAAGGTCGTCGAAACGAGGGTCCCTGCCCGCCTGGTAGTACCACTCCGACCCGGCGAAGCGCCAGCCGTACCAGGCCGCCACGGCCTCGCCTTCGATCTCGGCGAGCCAGAGGCGCAGCCAGCCCCGCCGCTGGGCCGCCGCGGCGAACTCACGGTGAAAATCGCCGCGAACGCCCTCGAACACCCCGGATGACTCCCCCGCCCAGCGCGCTCCATGCAGGCGAAAGAGGGAATCGAGATCGGCTTCGAGCCGGGCTGGATCGTCGGCAAGGCGAAAAGACAGGCCGTGCTCCTCAACCAAGCGACGCTCCCGGCGCCGCACCTGCTGGCGGAAGTTGCGGCTCCTCGCCGCGAGCAGCTGATCCCAACTGGCGCCATCCAGGCTGACCACGGGGTCGGGATGGGTGGCGAGAAAACCGCCGCCGATCAGGTCTCCCCAGCCCTGGTCGCCCGGGAGCCGCTCAGTCAACACGATCGAGGGAAAGCCTCCCCCCGCTCGCGCCGCCTGACGCATGGCCGCGATCGCGACGGCGCGGTGCTCGGGAGCGCAGACCGGCGAGCGCAGGTCGCCGTCGCCGATGAAGCGGGCGATCCGAAACGGGCCGGCCTTGATCGCGTAGAGCGGCGCGATGGCGATCGTCTCCCCCTCTCGATCGCGACAGGCAAAGGCCAGCAGGGGCCGCTCCCCTCCCATGTGCCGCCACCAAAGCGAGTTCCACTCCCAGCTGGCGAAGGGGTGCCCTGCCTTCTCGCCCAGTCTCAGCCAGTCGTCCCTGAGCTGATCGAGATTCTCGACCCGCAGGATGTCGATCTCCTCGGCGCCGACGGCCGGCAGAGCGGCCCCGGTCTCAGTGTCGGGCGTTGGGGCCACCGCCGGGATTGAAGCAGGCTCAGCCGACCTCACCCGCGGATACGCTGCGCCCGATGCGGATCGTCTACGTGATCGGGACCCGGCCCAACTTCGTCAAGACGGCGCCGGTGATCTCGGCGCTGCGCGCGCGGCTGCCCGAGGGGCGGCACACGATCGTCCACACCGGCCAGCACTACGACCGCCTGATGTCTGATGTCTTCCTCGAGGAGCTGGGCGTGCCCGCGCCCGACCACATGCTCGAGGTCGGCTCCGGCAGCCACGCGCAGCAGACCGCACGAGTGATGGAGCGGCTGGAGCCGGTGCTCGAAGCCGTGCGTCCCGATCTGGTCATGGTCCCCGGCGACGTCAACTCAACCCTGGCCGCGGTCTTGACCGCGGCCAAGATGAGGATCCCGGTCGCCCATATCGAGTCCGGGCTGCGCAGCTTCGACCGCACGATGCCAGAGGAGGTCAACCGGATCGTCGCCGACGAGTTCTCCGAGCTCCTCTTCCTGCACTCCGACGAGGCGATCGAGAACCTGCGCGCCGAGGGCATCGCCACCGAGCGCATGCACTTCGTCGGCAACACGATGATCGACACCCTGGTCGCGCTGGAGGGCCGCATCGGCGAGATCGGGAGCGCTGAGCGCCTCGGCCTCGAATCCGGCAGCTTCGCCCTGGTCACCCTGCACCGCCCGGCGCTGGTCGACGGGCCGCTGCTGCCGGAGACGGTGCGAAGGCTCGTCGACCTCGCCGAGAAGATGCCGGTTGTCTTCCCGGTCCACCCTCGGACCCGCAAGATGATGGAGGAGGCCTCCGGCGAACACTCCGGCCTGATGCTGACCGAGCCGCTCGGCTACCTCGAGTTCCTCTCGCTGATGACCGACGCGGGAGCGGTCCTGACCGACTCCGGCGGCATCCAGGAGGAGACGACCTACCTCGGCATCCCTTGCTTCACGCTGCGAGACAACACCGAGCGGCCGGTGACGATCCGAGCCGGCACCAACACCCTGCTCGGCCTCGACCCGGCAGCGATCGCCGGCATCCCAGCGGCTCTTGCCCAGCGCCCACCAGCGAAGCCCGACCCCCCGCCATTCTGGGACGGCCACGCATCTGAGCGAATAGCCGAGATCGTCGCGGGTTGAGGGTCCCTGCCGGGGCAGGCCCTAAACAGCAGCGTCGTCAGCCGGCTTCTCAGCAACCGGCTCGTCAACAGCCGGCTCCTCGACCGCCGCTTCTTTGCCCGGCGCCAGCAACATGCTCATGTTGCGGCCTTCCTGCAAGGGATCGGACTCGATCACGGCAAGCCCGCCGAGATCCTCGAAGAGTTTCTGCAGCAACGCCCTGCCCCGCTCCGGATGCGCCTGCTCGCGACCGCGGAACATGATCGTGATCTTGACCTTGTCCTGATGACGCAGGAAGCGCTCGACGTGGCCCTTCTTGGTCTCGTAGTCGTGGGTCGCGATCTTCGGCCGCAGCTTGATCTCGCGGATGTTGACCTGCTGCTGGTGCTTGCGAGCCTGCTTTAGCTTCTGCTCCTGCTCGTATTTGTACTTCGAGTAGTCGAGCAGGCGGGTGACCGGCGGCTTCGAGCCGGCGGCGACCTCGACCAGGTCGAGGTCGGCGTCCTGGGCGCGTTTGAGGGCGTCGGCGATGTCGACGATCCCGAGCTGCTCACCGTCGGCGCCGATCAGGCGGACCTGGGGCACGCGGATGCGCTCGTTGACCCGAGTCGTGTCGCGCTCTGGTGGGCGCCGATCGAACCTACGCGGGACCGGCACTATCGAGAGAAGCGCTGGAACTTCAAGTGGACGAGAGGTAGGGAAGCAGGCACAGGACGCTCAGCGGCGCGGGGTGTTTGGAGTGCCTGCGATCAAGTCGGCGCAGTATAGAGGCAAGCGGGAAATAAGCAACCGCTCGAATTTCTAAGAGCGATTGTCCTGGCCGGCCACGCGCTCGGCAAAGTCGCCGACCGGCATCGCCCCCAGCTCGCCCTCTTCGTGGGAGCGAACCGCGATCGCCCCCGCCTCCTGCTCGCGATCGCCGACGACCAGCATGTAGGGATAGCGGCCCAGCTCGGCATCGCGGATCTTGCGGCCGACCGACTCCGAGCGCTCGTCGACGGCGACCCGCACCCCCGCCTCCCCCAGCTCGGCAGCGATCCGGTCCGCGTACTCGTTGTGGCGATCGGAGACCGGCAGGACGATCGCCTGCACCGGCGCCAGCCAGGTCGGGAAGCGGCCGGCGTAGTGCTCGATCAGGATCCCGGCGAAGCGCTCCATCGAGCCGAGCAGGGCGCGGTGGATCATCACCGGGCGGTGCTGGCCATCGTCGGCGCCGACGTAGGAGAGGTCGAAGCGCTCCGGCATCTGGAAGTCGAGCTGGCAGGTGCCGCACTGCCAGGAGCGGCCGAGCGCGTCGGTCACGTGAAAATCGATCTTCGGTCCGTAGAAGGCGCCGTCGCCGGGGTTCAGCTCGTACTCGCGGCCCTGGCGATCGAGCGCCTCGGTCAGCGCCGCCTCGGCCTTCTCCCACTGCTCGGGGCTGCCCATCGACTTCTCCGGCCGGGTCGAGAGCTCGACTTTGACATCCTCGAAGCCGAAGCGCGCATAGAGCTCGTCGATCGCCTCGCAGATACTCGCCACCTCGTCGGCGATCTGCTCCTCGGTGCAGTAGACGTGAGCGTCGTCCTGGGTGAAGGCGCGCACCCGCAGCAGGCCGTGCAGCACCCCCTCGCGCTCGTTGCGGGAGACGCGACCGAACTCAGCCAGGCGCAGTGGCAGCTCGCGGTAGGAGTGGCGCTCGGAGTCAAAGACGAGACAGGCGCCGGGGCAGTTCATCGGCCGCAGCGCGAAACGGCGCTCGTCGACCTCCATGAAGTACATGTCGTCGCGGTAGTTCTCCCAGTGTCCGGAGCGGTGCCAGAGCTCCTCGTCGAGCACCTGTGGAGTAGCGATCTCCTTATACCCGCGCTTGCGCAGCTGCTCCTGGACCTCGGCCTCGATCAGGCGCAGGAGCGTCGTCCCGTTCGGCAGCCAGAACGGCATCCCCGGCGCCTCTTCGCGCAGCATGAAGAGGCCCAGCTGCGGCCCGAGGCGGCGGTGGTCGCGAGCTTTGGCCTGCTCGATCCGCTCCAGGTGCTGCTTCAGGTCCTTCTTCGAGAAGAAGGCGGTGCCATAGATCCGGGTCAGCATCTGGCGCTTCTCGTCGCCGCGCCAGTAGGCGCCGGCGACCGAGCTGAGCTTGATCGCCTTGATCCTCCCGGTCGAAGGTCCGTGAGGGCCGCGGCAGAGGTCCTCGAAGGGCCCGTTGCGGTAGAGCGAGACGGTCTCGACACCTTCGCCCTCAATTAAGTCCTTGATCAACTCGACCTTGTAACCCTCGTTCTGGGCCCCAAAGATCTCGATCGCCTCGGCGACCGCGACGTCGCGGCGGGAGAACTCCTCGTCGGCTTCGATGTGGGCGCGCATCGCCGCCTCGATCTTCTCCAGGTCGGCGTCGGTGATCTTCACCTCCTCGGGGAAGTCGAAGTCGTAGTAGAAGCCGTTTTCGATCGCCGGACCGATCGTCACCCTCGTCCCCGGGTAGAGCTCCTGGACCGCCTCGGCCATGACGTGGGCGGCGTCGTGGCGGATCAGGTCGAGGGCCTCGGGATCACGGTCGGTGAGGATCGCGATCTCGGCCCCGTCGGGCAACGCCGCCGAGAGGTCGTGCAGCTCGCCACCGAAGCGAATCGCCAGCGCCGCCTTTGCCAGCCCGGGCCCGATCGCCGCGGCGGCGTCCCCCCCGGTGGCCCCACCTGACAGCTCCAGCGGTGTGCCGTCGGGCAGGCTGACGGTGATTTTCTCGGTCCCGGCCTCCACCCGAGTCATGGTACCCACGGCGCCTGGAGCGACGATTACCGGGGGTGTGAACGCACTTTCTCCCGGATAGCGGATGAAACTGCGCTCGCACTCAATGTGCTCGCGGTCCCTGACGCGCCTGGCGAACGGCGATCAAAGGACAGGGGCTGTGACCGCGGACCGGATCGACCGTTTCCCACAACACATATGGAGACGCGATCTTGCGCACTCGCAGGCCGGCAAAGGGCCGCTTCCGGGCCCCGCCCTCAGTCACGACGAATCGCACCCCGGGCGGAAGAGCGTCGCCGGCATCCGCTTCCGGCTTGATGCAGACGCGCCCGCCCCGCAGCTCCCAGGAGATGTAGGGGACGCCGTGCTGGTCGGTGAGCAGCTCGCCGGAGGCGAGCACCAAGGTCGAGCCCGTGGAAATCAGCGGCCGCAGGCCGGTCAAGGCCGGGGAGTACGAGGGCGGCCCCACGGGTGCGTTGGCAAAGGCGAGCAGTGAGCAGACGCCCGCCGCGACCAGGTAGGCGAGCGCTGCCAGCCCCGCGATCACGTTGCCCGAAAGCCGCCTTCCCCCGGCTGCCGCCGGCCGGTCCAGCAAGGGCAGGACGATGACGAGGGCGCAGAGCGGCGCCGCGATCTCGATCGCCTTGGCGGCCGTGTAGGGAGTGCCCCCCACCCGGGCTGCCGCGTAGGCGAGGCAGGCGGCGGCAAGGCCGGAGAGGATCGCCGTCTCGCGGCGGCGGAAACATCGCCTGGCGCCGTAGAGCAGCAGGACCAGGGCGAAGGCGGCCCCCAGGTAATAGCCGAGCGCCGGGACGGCGCCGTCACCGGGAGCGAGGCGAAAATCTCCCGAGGGCCAGATTCCCAACGCCTCAAAGGGCGAGACCTGACCGAAGAGGTTGCCCAGGCCCGGGCCGTTGGGGTCGAAGGTCTCAAAGCTGTGGAAGTCGATCATCCGGCCGATCTCCGGGGCGATCAGGACTACAAACAACAGAACAGACAAAGAGATCGGGCGCCAGGCTGCCGGCGACGGGGGAAGGGGGGCCTGCGGGCGGGCCAAACTGGGTCCGTTCTCGACCCCCCTTCCCCCGTCGCTCGCAGACAAGCGGTAACGGCTCAAGGCGAGCTCCGCCAGGGCCCAGATGACTGCGGCGCCGATCAGCCAGATCAGACCCGGGAAGCTGTAGGTGTAAACGCTGCCCACTGCCAGTAAGGCCGCCGGGACGAAGCGCAAGGACAGATTTCGCCACGCCTTGTTGCGGGTGGCCTCTCTCAGGGCGAAGGCGAAGGCGAGGACTAAGAGGGCCTGGATCGTCTCCTTGAAAGCTCCCTGGGCGTAGTAAGAGGCAACCATGTATGGCAGCCCCACCACCAGGGCCCCCGCCGTTCGGCGTAGGGGCGGAAGATGGGCGAAGGCGGTCAGGGCCGTCAGCGGGGCCAGGATGGCCACGGCGACGCTCAGGCCGGTGAAGCCCTGGACGAGGTTGACCCCCAGGCCCTTGCTCAAGGCGACGACTACCGAGTGCGGGCCGAGGGGGTATCCCTGGTGGAGCAGCGGGGAGCCGGCGCCGTGGGACAGATGGTCGGTCGCCAGCAGGTGCTGGGACATGTCGGGGTTGAAGCTGGTGCCGAGGATCCCGAAATGGCCTTCGGCGACGAACGGGAGCGAAGCCGCGCCGAGCGCCAGGAGGGCGACCGGCGCTCCCGCCCGCAGCGCCGCGCCCACACCCTCGGCGCGGCCGCGAAGGAAGAGGACGGCGGCGAGCGTCAGCACCAGCACGGCGATTGCCGAGATGACGCCGTCACCCGGCAGGCGCACCGTTCCCCAGCAGATCGCGCAGAGCAGCGCCAGGCCGACCGCCGGCGACAGCCACGACCATCGCCGCGCCCCACAGAGCGCGATCGCCCCCTGGCCGACCGCGGGCGAGGCGACGCACACCGCGAGAACCGCTGCGTAGGTTCCGATCACAAGGTCCGCGAGCCTAGACTGCCTCGATGGCGTTCGTCCCTCCCGCCCGCCACCTGCTGCGCGCCAAGGACCTGGCGGACTCCCGCTATTTCGAGCCGCTGGGAGTCGATGACCTCGCTCGGGCCGCCGGGCTTTCGCGTGCTCACTTCAGCCGCGAGTTCCGGCGCGCCTTCGGCGAGCCTCCCCATGCCTACCTGCTGACGCGCCGCCTCGAGCGCGCCGCGGCCTTGCTGCAGAACACGGACCACTCCGTCGCCGAGATCTGCCTCTCGGTCGGGTTACAGAGCGTCGGCTCCTTCACCACCAGCTTCAAACGGGCTCACGGCCTTTCGCCGACGGCCTACCGCGCCGGCCTCCCCCCGGCCTCGCATGGCGCCCGGGTGCCGGCCTGCGTCATCCGCGCCTACTCGCGCCCGCAACACCGCACGTTTCGAGAAGACAGGGCGCCGGCTTCGACCTAGCATCGCGGCACGTTGTCGAAACCAGGAGGAATCAGATGAAAATCGCGAACGCGCAGCTGTGGGTTCACGACCAGGAGGAGGCGCTCGCCTTCTACACGCAGAAGCTCGGGATGGAGGTGCGCGCCGACGTCACCCTTCCCGAGATGGGCGATTTCCGCTGGCTCAGCGTCGGGCCCACCGGCCAGAAGGACGTGGCAATCGTCCTGATGGCGATCCCCGGCCCGCCGATGATGGACGAGGAGTCGACCACTCAGGTCGAAAGCCTGATGGCAAAGGGGTTTGCCGGGACGGTCTTTCTCACAACCGACGACTGCCAGGCGTCCTACGAAGAGCTGACCGCGCGAGGCGTCGAGTTCAGCGAGGCGCCGGAACGGCGTCCCTACGGCATCGACTCCGGGTTCCGCGACCCTTCCGGCAACAGCCTGCGCCTGACCCAGGTCATGCTGCCTGCCGGCGTCTGAGTCCCGGGAAGTGGGCGTTACTGGGCTCGAACCAGTGACCTCCACCTTGTCGAGGTGGCGCTCTCCCAACTGAGCTAAACGCCCGGGGCGCCTGAATCTAGCAGCGGCATGGCCGGCTTCGACGGCCGGACCCCATTCCTCAAGTCCCACTCTGGAGCAGTCGATGCAGGCAGTGCAACTTCCGGGCAAACCCGGTGTTTATCTAGACAGAGTTACGACGCTTCGAAACATAGGCTTGAGGACTGACGAGCCGGCGACCAAGGTCCTGCCGGTGGCACGTCCTTCGGAAACAGAGGGCCCCTATACGGGGCCCTTTTCCGTTCCGCTCCGCCCGGCTCAGATGTGGTCGCTTGGCAGGTGCCAGCGACGCGGTGCGATCAGGTCGTCGATCGCGGCCGGGCCCCAGGACCCGGGCTCATAGACCCGGGCCGGCGGCGGCTCGTCCAGCAGCGGCTGGGATATCTGCCAGAGACGCTCGATCGCCTCGGAGCTGGTGAACAGCGTGCGGTCGCCGACCATGACGTCGTGGATCAGACGCTCGTAGGCGTCAAGCGCCTGTCCGGTGCCACCGAAGTTGTCGGCGTAGTTGAAGCGCATGTGCGCCTCGCCGAGACGCATCGCCGGCCCCGGGACCTTGGCCAGGAAGCTGGCCGAGATGCTGCCCGGATCGCCGAGCTCGAAGGTGAGGTGGTCGTGGCCGAAGGACTCGGCGACCTGGTCGCAGTCGAGCGGAAACATCCGCCGCGGTGGCTGGGCGAAGGCGACGGTGAGCAGGTGGCGATTCTGGGCGAGGCGCTTGCCCGAGCGCAGGTAGAACGGCACCCCCTCCCAGCGCCAGTTGTCGACGAAGGCCCGCAGCGCCACAAACGTCTCGGCCTCCGAGCCGGCGGCAACACCCTCCTCGTCGCGGTAGCCGGAGTACTGGCCGCGAACCGCGTCCTCTGGCGCCAGTGGCTTCATCGAGTCGAAGACCTTCTGGCGCTCGGCCATCAACGCCTTCGATTCGAGCGAGGTCGGCGGCTCCATCGCGACGAAGCTGAGGACCTGGAAGAGGTGGGTGACGATCATGTCGCGAAAGGCGCCGGTCTGCTCGTAGAAGCTGCCGCGCATCTCGATCGAGAGGGTCTCGGGGACGTCGATCTGGATGTGATCGATGTGGTTGCGGTTCCAGACCGGCTCGAACATGCCGTTGGCGAAACGCAGCGCCAGCAGGTTCTGGACCGCCTCCCGTCCGAGGTAGTGGTCGATGCGGAAGATGTCGCTCTCGTCGAAAACGCCGCAGAGATGGGCGTTGAGCTCCTTGGCGGAGGCGAGGTCGGTGCCGAACGGCTTCTCGGTGATAACCCGGGCGCCGCGACCGAGGCCGATCTCGCCCAGTCCCTCGATCGTCCCCGCCGCCGCTCGCGGAGGCAGCGAGAGATAGTGCAGGAGGCCCGAGTGCGGGCCGAGGTCATCGCGAGCCGCGGCAACCGCCCCGCCCAGCTCCTCGAACCCCTCCCCCACCGAGGCGTACCGCAGCGTCTTCTCGAACCGCTCCCACGCCTCGGCCGAGGCAGGCTTCCGGCCGGAGTCGTCGACCGCGGCGTGCGCCAGGTCCCGGAACTCGTCTTCTGAGAGATCGCCGCGAGCCGCCCCGACGATCCGGAACCGCTCCGGCATCAGCCCCGCCTCGGCGAGGTGAAACATCCCCGGCAGCAGCTTGCGTTTCGCCAGGTCCCCGGTGGCTCCGAAGAGGACGATCACCTGATCCTCCGGCACCTGAGCAGAAGGCGCCTGCCGAACCTCGCTCGCGGTATCGATGCTCACGAGCTCAGCCTGACAGATGAGACAAGACGCTCAGCCCTCGTAGCCCTCGACCGTGTCCGGGCCGCGCAGGCTGGCGTCCTCGGGGTCGAAGCCGTACTGGCGCAGGGCGCGGCGCTGGCGCAGGAAGTCCCAGGCGCGGTCGAGCTGGACTTTCAGCTCCCGCAGCCGCGCCTGCTCCTCTTTGCTGAGGCTGTCCTCGCCCTCGTGACGGTGGAGCAGGCTCTCCTCCTCTTGGACGAGCTCATCGATGCGGCTGAGGATTTCCCGGTCGTCCATGCCTGCCCACAGGTTAGCCCCTGTCAGCCTCCCGGCCCGACGGTCGCCGCCCGAGACCGCTCGGCCGTGATCATCGCCACGCTCACACCAAAGATCCAGGCAAACAGCGTCGCCGGAATCGCGGTCGTCACTCCTCCCTCGAGTGAGAAGAAACCGCTTCTGACCAGAAGCGAGGCGATGAGCACGAGATGCGCCGGCGCGGCGACGGCGGCGACTAACGCTGTCCATCCAGGCAGGCGACCGCCGCGAAAGACCAGCGCCGCGTAGGAGCCGAGCGCCAGCGCCGTGGGAATTACGGACATCGCGAGCAGACCGAACGAGAGGTCGTAGAGCAGCCGGGGATCAGACGATTCGGGCGCGCGATAGGCAAGCGCGAAGAAGGCCGTGAAGCCGGCGAAAAGGAGGGTGACAAAGCTGACGAGCCCAACCAGGAAGCAGGCCGAAAGAACGCTCTCGCCGCCGGTCGCCTCCCGCAGCCAGAGCCAGACGCCGAAGACCAGCCAGAGCCCAACCGCCGTCGTATTGAGGACCATGGCGACGAGCAACGCCGACCGATGAGCATCGGCGAAGCCCGCGATTTCGACTGCCGTCGCGCCGGTTCCGGGAAACGTCCACATTCGATCGACGGGCACGGCGACGATCCCAAGCGCGATGCTGAGAAGGCCGGCGAGACCCGCGAGCTTGACCGGGCCTCTTCCCAGCGCCTCTGTCGCCATCGTTTTACCCTCCGTCTGCTGGAAGTGGCGGGCGAAGCATCAGCCGCAGCGGCGGGCTGCCGGCG
>DATCBF010000155.1:0-7667 GCA_036512025.1 Solirubrobacterales bacterium | reverse complement strand
AGAGTGGCCGCCGTCCCGCCCGCGCCCCCGGCGCCCACCTCCTCCTCCGCGACGGCGAGCCGCTCGTCTACGTCGAGCGCGGCGGACGTGGCCTCCAGCGCCTGATCGAGCTCGACGACGCCCAGCTCGCCGAGGCGATGCGAGCCCTGGCCGCGGCTGTCTCCTCCGGCGCCCTGCCGAAGCTGGGAATCGAGAAGCTCGACGGCGAGCCGGTGATCGGCTCCGGCCACGAGGAAGCCCTGCTCAGCGCCGGTTTCAGCCGCGGCCCCCGCAAACTCACAGCCACCGCTTGACGCGCCGTTTGCTGTCCAGACCACACCATTGTGTGGTCAACGCAGCAAACGATCGCGGATAATCGTCATATGGGGGAGATCGAGGAGACTCCGATCGAGCTGTTGCGCAGCGTGCCGCTCTTCGCCGATCTTGAGGAGAACGAGCTGGAGAGCTTCTCGCGGGTCGCGGTCCCGCGCTCCTTTCCCGCCGCGATCCGGGTCTTCCACGAGGGCGACCATTCCGACGCCTGCTACATCGTCCGCTCCGGCAGCTTCCGCGTCACCCGCGAGCACTCCGACGGCCGGGCGATCACCCTCGCCACCCTCGGCCCCGGCGACATCTTCGGCGAGTTGGCGATGCTCGACGGCGAGGTGCGCTCGGCCAGCGTCGAGGCGCTGACCGACGGCGAGCTGCTGGCGCTGCCCGCCGGCGATGTCAGGGCGCTGCTGGCCAAGCACCCCGACATCACAGTGAAGCTGGTCGCGGCGCTGGTCCGCCGCCTGCGCGCGGCCAACGAGCGGATCTCGCGGCAGTCCTTCCAGACCGTTCCCAGCCGCGTCGCCGGCGTCCTCTCCCAGCTCGTCGCCGACGAGACGCCGCGCGACAGTGAGAGCGGCGAGGTGACGATCCGGATGAACCAGGCCGACCTGGCCCAGCTGGCGGGGACATCGCGGGAGAGCGTCAGCCGCTTCCTCGCCGACCTCGAACGCTCCGGCGTGGTCCGCTCCGGCCGCGGCCGCGTCACCGTTTTGGACGCCCCAAAGCTCCGCAACTACATCTTTTAGCGGGGCGCCACGACCGATTTCGCCTCTCAGCGCGCGGCGATGGTCGAGGCGCAGCTGCGCCGGCGGGGCATCGACGACGAGCGGGTGCTGGCGGCGATGGGCGCCGTCCCGCGCGAGTCCTTTGTCTCTCAGGCGTGGCGACACCGCGCCTATGCCGACTCGGCGCTGCCGATCGGCGCCGGCCAGACGATCTCCCAGCCCTGGATCGTCGCCGCCATCTGCCAGGCGCTGGAGCTGAGTGGCGAGGAGAGGTTGTTGGAGGTTGGGACCGGATCCGGCTACTCGGCCTGCGTGCTCTCCCGGCTGGTCGCCGGGATCGTCAGCATCGAGCGTCACGAGCCCCTGGCCCGGGCCGCGCTGGAGGCCCTGGCGGCGCTCGGTGTGGAGAACGTGGAGATCGAGGTCGGGGACGGCAGCCGCGGGATCGCGTCGCAGGCGCCATTTGACGCGATCGCCATCCATGCGAAAGCCCCTGCCGCGCCGCCGACCCTGCTCTCCCAGCTCGCCGAGGGAGGCCGACTCATCGTCCCGATCGCCACCGGAGCGGCCGACATGCTGACTCTGTTTCGGCGCCGTGGAGGCAGCCTCCAGGTCGATGTGGTGGGGCCCTGCCGCTTCGTGCCGCTGATCGGCGAGGAGGGGTTCAGCAGCTAGCCGGAGCGGGGTCGTTGTGATCCTTGATCACTTCGTCGCCACCGCCACCGCAGTCGATGCGTTTGTCCTGCTGGCCATCGACCGCGTCGATGAAATCGCTGCCGCCAGCACCGATCATGGTGTCGGCGCCGAGGTGGCCGAGCAGGCTGTTGTCCTTGTCGTCCCCGGTCAGGACGTCGGGGCCGTCGGAGCCCTCGAGACTCTCGTTGCTGCCCTCGACGCGGTCGGGGGTGGCGCAGCCGGCGGTGCCACCTGTGCCTCCAAGGGTCACGTCCAAGGCCGCGTTGGAACGCGCGTAGGAGACCGTGTCGTCGCCGGGCCCGCCATCGTAGGTGTGGCCCTGGCAGACGGCGACCGAGGAGACGAGCAGGTCGTTACCGGGTCCTCCGACGAGGTCGTCCGGTCCGGGGTCGGCGTAGAGGACGTCGCTGCCGCCGTTGCCGATCAGCGTGTCGTTGCCGTCGTCGGGCCCGTTGTAGTTCTCACCTGCTTCGAGGACGTCATCTCCGGCGCCGCCGGAGATCGTGTCGCTGCCGCCGTTGCCGTTGATCCGCACCTTGGCGCTGGGGGGGATGCTGGGGTCGACCGCGATCGAGTCATCTCCATTGCCGCCGGTGACGACGATCAGGGCCGGGGACGCAAGGCCGGGGCAGGTGACCGTGTCCGGGTCGGCGTTGCCACAGCCGTCGCCGGCGAAGACCGGCCCGTTGTCGGAGATCGACCACGCGGCCGGCCCGCGCGCGACCCGCAGGTCGTCGGCGCCCTGGCTGCCCTGGATCACGAGGCTGTCGCCGTCGAGGCCCTGGTTGAGGATCGCGTAGGCGCTGTTGGCAGGGGGGCCGACTTCGGGGCCACAGGAGCGCTCGGCCGCGAAGTTGCCGCAGACATCGGTGCCGGGCCCGCCGAAAGCTTCGTCGCCACCACCGCCCCCTCCGTTGAGCGTGTCGTCGCCGACGCCGCCGTCGAGCCGGTTGGGACCGCCGTCGCCGACGATGCTGTCCCCCTGGGGGGAGCCGACGACA
Organism: Solirubrobacterales bacterium; assembly: GCA_036512025.1. Lineage (GTDB taxonomy): Bacteria > Actinomycetota > Thermoleophilia > Solirubrobacterales > 70-9 > DATCBF01. The sequence goes on along the minus strand of DATCBF010000155.1, from coordinate 4,933 downwards.
TCCTCGAAGCCGGTGATCGAATCGTGCCCGTCGCCTGTTGCGAGGTGCGATGCGAGGTTGATCTGGACAGCGCCCCGGGTCGCGCTGGAGTAGGAGACGATGTCTCGGGCGCCTTCGCCGCCGTCGAGGGCGTCGGTGCCGGCATCGCCGCTGACGATGTCGCCGTCGCCGGGCCCTCCGTCGACGTTGTCGCTGCCGGCGCCGCCGTAGATGGTGTCGACGCCGGGGCCGCCATCGAGCGCTTTCTCGTCGCCCGGGCCACCTTCGATCCGGTCGTCGCCGGAGCCGCCTTCGACGCTGTCGTTGCCCTTGTCCCCGAGCAGGCTGTCGTCGCCCGCGCCGCCGTCGATTTCGTCGCTGCCCTGCTCGCCGTTCACGTAGTCGTCACCGGAGCCGCCGACAAGCGTGTCGGGGCCCTTGCTGCCGGTGATCGTGTCGTCGCCGGCTTCGCCGTCGATCCGATCGACGCCCTTGCCACCGTCGATCGTGTCATCGCCCGGGCCGCCACAGACCCGGTCGTTGCCGCCCAGCCCCGAGATCCGGTCGTTGCCGCCACCGGCCACGATCACGTCGGGCGCCTTGGTCCCGTGGATCGTGTCGTTGCCCCCTCCGCGCACGATCGTCGCCTTTTTGCCAAGGCAGGTCGAAGCCGCCGCGGCGCCGGCGGTCAGGAGGAGAATCGCCGCGAAGCAGCAGAAGACGGTGCCGAGAAGCGCGAAAAGACGACCTCCCCCGCCGAGAGGATGCGATTGGAGCACGCCGGGAGATTGTCAATTTCTCGCGCCGGGCGCAACGCGGTGGAGGCCCGGGAGCGGCTAGCTCAGCATCCGCTCGGATTGGGGTCGACGGAGTCCTTGATGACTTCGCTCTTTGCCCCGCCGCCGCAGTCGATGCTTTTGTCGCGCTGGCCGTCGATCGCGTCGATGAAATCACCACCGCCCTTGCCGATGAAGGTGTCGGCGCCGAGGTGGCCGAGGAAGCTGTTGCTCTTTCTGTCGCCGGTCAATACATCCGGCCCGTCCGATCCCTCAAGGCTCTCGTTGTCGGCCATGACCTTGTCCGGGTCGCCACACCCTGCCGGCCCACCGGCGCCACCCAGCGTCACGTGCAGGGCCGCGTCTGAGCGGCCGTAGGAGACCGTGTCATTGCCGGGGCCACCGTCGTAGATGTGCCCCTGACAGACGGCGACCGAAGAGACGAGCAGGTCGTCGCCGGGCCCGCCCTGGAGGTTGTCGGCGCCCGGGTCGGCGTAGAGGACGTCGCTGCCGTCGTTGCCGATCAGCGTGTCGCTGCCGTCGTCGGGCCCGTTGTAGTTCTCACCTGCTTCGAGCACGTCGTCGCCGGGGCCGCCGGAGATCGTGTCGCTGCCGGCGTTGCCGTTGGCGCGGACCTTGACCCCGGCCGGAACGCTGGGTTCGATCGAGATGCTGTCGTCACCGCCGTTGCCGGTGATCACCACCAGCCCGATCGGCACGGTGCTGAGGCAGCTGACGCTGGTGCGTGAGCTGTCGGTGGCGGCGCAGCCTTCGCCGGTGAAAATTGAGCTGTTGTCGGAGACCGTCCAGGTGTTGGCGCCGAACGAGACCCGGATGTCGTTGGGCGCGGAGTCCCCCTGGATCACGAGGCTGTCGCCGTCGAGGCCCTGGTTGAGGATGACGACGGTTTCGTTGCCCGGCGGGTTTTCTTCGGGCCCGCACGAGTTCTCCACCGTGAAGTCCTGGCAGTTGTCGCCCCCGGCTCCGCCGAACGCTTCGTCGTCGTTGCCCCCGGCTCCGTTCAGGGTGTCGTCGCCGATGCCCCCGTCGAGGCGATTGGCTTCGCCGTCGCCGACGATGTTGTCCGCCTGGGGCGAGCCGACGACGTCCTCGAAGCCGGTCAGCGTGTCGTGGCCGTCGCCTTTGGCGCGGCCGCCGGCGAGGTCGACGGTTACGGGCCCGCGGGTGGCGCTGGCATAGGAGACGATGTCCTCGACGCCGGGGCCGCCGTCGAGCTTGTCTTCGCCACTGTCCCCGCGGACCACATCGCCATCGCCGGCGCCGCCGCTCGCGGTGTCGCTGCCGGTGCCGCCGAACACCGTGTCACGACCCGCCCCGCCTTCCAGGGAGGGATCGTCTCCGGGGCCGCCGTCGAGCTTGTCTTCGCCCGCGCCGCCGTCGAGCTGGTCGTTTCCCTTGTCCCCGATAAGTGTGTCGTTGCCGCCTTCTCCGAACGCCTTGTCGCTGCCCTGCTTGCCGTCGATGGAGTCGTCGCCGCCGTTGCCGTAGAGGTGGTCGGGGCCTTTGGCGCCGAGCATGAAGTCTTCGCCGCCGCCGCCGTAGAGGCCGTCGGCCCCCTGTTCGCCGAGCAGCCGGTCGTTGCCCTCGCCGCCGTCAAGCGCGTCCGAGCCGGTACCACCCGCGAGCTGGTCGTCGCCACCCTGGCCGTACAGCTTGTCGAAGCCGCGCCCGCCCTGAATGGTGTCATCGCCGGGGCCGCCGCAGATCGTGTCGTTGCCGTTTGGCCCGCCGGAGATCTTGTCGTCGCCGCCACCGCCATAGATCACGTCACTCGCCTTCTTGCCGACGATGACGTCGTTGCCCGGGGTGCCGACGATCGTCGCCTGCTTGCCGGCGCATGTGGCGGCGCTCGCCTGGCTTGCTGCCGGGACCGCGCAGAGCAAAGCAGAGCCGATCAGGGCGCCACAGGCGCGGCGTAGGAGGGTGCGGTTCTGGGACATCTCCCCCTCATCGGCGGCTGAGCGCGATTCTGGAGTGACTTCGACATCTGTCCAGGTCAGGTACGCTCGCGCCCGATGCGCGGCGGTATCTACGTTCTCAACTTCTATTCGGCGGTTTTCGTCGACCAGCTCAAACGCGGCCGCAAGACGGCGACGATCCGGCTTGGCAACAAGAGCGGCAAGTACGAGCGCGGCCAGGTTGTCTGGGTCACGGTCGGTTTCCGCCACAGCCCGCGCGAGAAGATCTTCTCGGCCGTGATCGACGATGTCGAGGTGAAGAAGATCGCCGAGCTCTCGCCGCGCGACATCGAGCACGACAACCCGGAGTTCCGTCGCCTCGAGGAGACGACCAACTTCCTCGAGCAGATCTACAGCCGCACCGTCACCACCGACGACCTGGTCACCGTGATCCGCTTTTCCCAGATCGTCGAGCCTCCTGGAGCCCATTTCGGCAACGGGGAGACGCCGCACCACAACTGATGGCCGAGTACCGCTTCCTCACGACCTGGCTGCTCGATTCGCCCCGCGAGCCGGTTTGGGAGGCGATCTACGACCAGGAGCGCTGGCCGTCCTGGTGGCGCGGGGTGGAGGAAGCCGAGGAACTGAAGGCGGGCGAGCCGAACGGGGTGGGAACCGTCTCGCGGCTGGTCTGGAAGAGCCTGCTGCCCTACCGGGTCGAGTTCGAGGTGACCACAATGCGGGTCGAGCCGATGCACCTGCTCGAAGGCCACGCGGTCGGCGAGCTGGAAGGGGTCGGCTGCTGGCGCCTCTACGAGCAGAACGGGGCCACCGCCGTCCTTTACGAGTGGAACGTCTCGACCACCAAGGCCTGGATGAACCTGATGGCGCCGCTGTTGCGGCCCGCGTTCGAGTGGAACCACGATTGGGTGATGAGCCGTGGCGGCGAGGGCATTTCCCGCCTGCTGGGCTGTGAGTTGTTGGCCGGCGGCTGAGCCACGCTGCTAACTTTCAGTCCTGTTGGCACTCTGCGATTGAGAGTGCCAACCAGCGATGGAGCCATGAATCGGCTCCAGAGCGCGATTTTTCTGACTTTGACCAGTACTACCGACCTATACGGAGGTTCACGGATGAAGCTGACGCCCCTCGGGGACAGGCTGATCGTCAAGCCGATTGACGAGGAGGAGACGACCGCAAGCGGCATCGTCCTCCCCGACACGGCCAAAGAGAAGCCACAGAAGGGCAAGGTCATCGCCGTCGGCGATGGCGCTGTCAACGAGGACGGCACGCGCCGCCCGCTCGACGTAGGCGAGGGCGATGAGGTCCTCTACTCCAAATATGGAGGCACCGAGGTGACCGTCGAGGGAGACGATCTGCTGGTGCTACGCGAGTCGGACGTCCTGGCCAAGATCTCCTAGCCCCACGAACCAGAACTCAAGGAGGAACGAAAACAAATGGCTCACAAGGAGCTGAAGTTCAGCGAGGAGGCTCGGGGGGCTCTCCAGGGCGGTGTCGACGCAGTCGCCGACGCCGTCAAGGTAACCCTCGGCCCCAAAGGTCGCTACGTCGTGCTCGACAAAAAGTTCGGCGCGCCGACGATCACCAACGACGGAGTCACCATCGCCCGTGAGGTCGAGGTCGAGGACGTCTTTGAAAACCAGGGCGCCCAGCTCGTCCGCGAGGTCGCCACGGCGACCAACGACGTCGCCGGAGACGGCACCACGACGGCGACCCTGCTGGCCCAGATCATCGTCCGCCAGGGCCTCAAAAACGTAGCCGCCGGCGCCAACCCGCTGGCCCTGCGCCGCGGCATCGAGCAGGCCGTCGACCAGGTCGTCGACAACCTGCGCGAGAAGCAGTCCAAGGAGGTCGCCGGCAAGGAGCAGATCGCTCGTGTCGCCGCCATCTCCGCCGCGGACGACGAGATCGGCAACGTCATCGCCGACGCGATCGAGAAGGTCGGTAAGGACGGCGTCGTCAACGTCGAGGAGGGTCAGACCTTCGGCATGGAGCTGGAGTTCACCGAGGGCATGCAGTTCGACAAGGGCTACATCTCGCCCTACATGGTCACTGACCAGGAGCGCATGGAGGCGGTGCTCGAGGATCCCTACATCCTCATCGCCAACTCCAAGATCGGGTCCGTCCGCGACGTCCTGCCCGTGCTCGAGCAGGTCATCCAGTCAGGTCGTCCGCTGCTGATCATCGCCGAGGACGTCGAGGGTGAGTCCCTCGCCACGCTCGTCGTCAACAAGCTCCGCG
>DATCBF010000154.1:0-10074 GCA_036512025.1 Solirubrobacterales bacterium | reverse complement strand
CCACCTAGCTATACCGCGTGAATCCACCCAGGTCAAGTTTTCTATAGCAGTTACTGCGGGTTATCGGCGGCTTTTGCAGAGTGGGCAATTCCCCAGCCCTTGCGTTCGATCAGCTCGATCCCGATCACACTGCCGACCGGGCCGACGGGCGTAAGGGTCGCGGCCAGCAGGGTGTAAGGCGCCTCGCGCCTCACGGCGGCGACCCAGATCACCACGCAAAGGGCGACAAAGCCAAGGCCGTGTGCCCACCCAAACAACATTGTCTCCGTTTCGAAACCGGGCAAAAGCCAGAACAGGATCAGCGTCGAAAAGATCCCCAGCTCGACCCAGGAGAGCCACTTGACCCAGACAAACAGGCGGCCGGGGGTTGGCTTGCGTAGATGGTTCATGGAGAGAACGATAGTCAGGGCTTCTGGCCGCGGGTCCTGTCGTCGGGGTGGGGTGGCGCTCGCTTGCCCTGCGCGCTGTTCCGGGCGCCGGGAAGCTTCTCAGCGACCAGCCCAAGGTCGAGCGTCTCGGCGGCCAGTCCTGGCCTGAGCGTCCCAGCCGGCGTTCCCGGATCTTGGAATCAAGCTTGGCGAGAGGCTTGCGGCTCTTACGTCCATCGCTTCCGTTGCTCGCGTGGGTGGCGTCGAGCCCGCCCCAGCGCGGCGACAGGCCCCGCGCGCCCAGCGCCAGGTCCTTAAGCCGTAAGAGCGGTGAGCACGATTCGCTCCTGCTCGCGCGCGTGCGCCCCGGAGTAGCCCTCGCCGGGGCTGGCCCGTCCGGGGCGGCCGATGTAGGTCAGCTCCACGCCCTCGGGGAGGAGGTCGGGCATGCGGCGCGACATCACCTTCCAGGCGCCCATGTTGCGCGGCTCCTCCTGGACCCAGGCGATCTCCTTCAGGTTCGGGTAGGAGGCGATCACCTCGGCCAACTGCTCCTTGGCGAAGGGGTAGAGCATCTCGACCCGGGCGATCGCGACGTTGTCGGCGCTCTGGCGCCGTTCGCTGGCGTCCATGTCGAAGTAGACCTTGCCGGTGCAGAGGATCAGGCGCTCGACTTTCTCGCGCCGCTCGACTGCCGCGGGGTCGTCGAGGATGAAGTGGAACTGGCCGTCGGTCAGTTCCTCGAGGGTGGCGGCGGCGCGATCGAGGCGCAGCAGGCCCTTCGGCGTGAAGACGATCTGCGGGCGCGGCTTGCGGATCAGCGCCTGGCGGCGCAGCAGGTGGAAGTACTGGGCTGCTGTGGTCGGGTTGGCGATGCGGATGTTGCCCTCGGCGCCGAGCGCGAGGAAGCGCTCGATCCGGGCGCTGGAGTGCTCCGGGCCGGATCCCTCATAACCGTGCGGCAGCAGCAGCGTCAGGCGGCTCGTCTGGCCCCACTTGGCCTCGCCGGAGACGATGAAGCTGTCGATGATCACCTGGGCGGCGTTGCCGAAGTCGCCGAACTGCGCCTCCCAGAGGACGAGGGCGTTGGGTGTCGCCGCCGAGTAGCCGTACTCGAAGCCGAGGCAGGCGATCTCCGAGAGCGGGCTGTTGTAGAGCTCGAAGGGCGCCGCCGCGTCCTCGAGGTTCTGCATCGGGCAGTACTTGAGGCCGGTGTTCTCGTCATGGAGGACGAGGTGGCGGTGGGAGAAGGTCCCACGCTCGGTGTCCTGGCCGGTGAGGCGGGTGTGGACGCCGTCGGTCAGCAGCGAGGCGAAGGCCAGCGCCTCGGCCTGGCCGAAGTCGATCCCGCCCTGCTCCATCGCCTCGACCCGGTGCGAGAGCGGGCGCCGCAGCTTGCGGTGGACGGTGAAGCTCTCCGGCGTCTTCAGCAGCGCCTCATTGAGGGCGCGCAGCTTCTCGGCCGCGACCGCGGTATCGACCGGCGGGCTGGCGCTGCGGTCGAGCTCGCCGGTGGCGACGGTTGTTTTGGTCGGGTCCTCGTACTCGCCGGACTCCATCTTCTCGCGCAGCCCCTTGAGCGCGGCGGACATCTCCTCGCGGCGCTGCACCGAGGCCTTCTCGACGTCCCCGGCCGCCACGATCCCCTCGCCCAGCAGCTTCTCGGCGTAAATCTCGGAGACCGGCTTGTGCGCCTTGATTTTGGCTGCCTGCAATGGCTGGGTGTAGGCGGGCTCGTCGGTCTCGTTATGGCCGAAGCGGCGGTAGCCGATCACGTCGATGACGATGTCGCGGTTCCAGCGCTCGCGGTAGGCCATCGCCAGGCGGATCGCCGAGGAGCAGGCCTCGACGTCGTCGGCGTTGACGTGGACGATCGGGACGTTGAACCCCTTCGCCACGTCGGCCGCGTAGGGGGTCGAACGCGCCTCCTCCGGGTCGGTGGTGAAGCCGACCTGGTTGTTCTGGATGACGTGGATCGTGCCGCCGGTGCTGTAGCCCTTCAGCGACTGCAGGTTGAGGGTCTCGGGGACGACGCCCTGGGCCGGGAAGGCCGCGTCGCCGTGCAGCAGGACCGGCACGGCCCGCTTCGGGTCGTGGGTCAGGATCGGGCCCTCGAAATCGCTCTGCAGGAAGCGGGCGCCGCCGGTCACGACCGGGTTGACGAACTCGAGGTGGCTCGGGTTCGGGTAGAGCCGGATTGAGATCTTCTCGCCCTCGCTGGTCTCGTAGACGCCCTGGTGGCCGTAGTGGTACTTGACGTCGCCGGTGCCGCCGTGGGGAATCGCGGCGACCGCCTTGACCGCGTCAATTTTCTTCGAGCCCTCGAACTCGGCCAGGATCGCCTCGACCGGGCGGCCCAGGTTGTGGGCGAGGACGCTGAGGCGGCCGCGGTGGGCCATCCCGAAGACGACCTCCTCGGCGCCGGCGCGGTGAGCGAGGGTGACCAGCTCGTCGAGCATCGGCACGACCGAGTCGAGCCCCTCGATCGAGAACATCTTCTGGCCGAGATAGGCCTTCTCGAGGAAGCGCTCGAACTCGAAGACGTCGATGAGGCGGTCGAGCAGCCGCCGTTTCTCGTCATCGACGAGCGGCTCGCGGTGGGCGCCGCCCTCGATCATCTCCCGCAGCCAGATTCGCTGACCGTGGGAAGAGAGGTGCTCGAACTGGTAGGCCATCGTGCCGCAGTAGGCATCGCGCATCCGCGGCAGCGCCTCCAGCAGCGTCTCGCCGGGGACGCCGATCCGCAGGATCGAGGCGGGGATGCGCGACATCAGCTCCGGGGTCAGGTTGAGGGTCTCCGGCTGGATCGCCGGGTCACCTTTGGGCTCGGAGCCGAGCGGGTCGAGGTGGGCGGCCATGTGGCCGTGGGTGCGGTAGCCCTTGAGCAGCGAGGTCGCGGCCTGGACGGCCTGCAACAGCTCCTCGTCGACCTGGCCCGGGCTTCCCGAAGGGGCGGATGAGGCGCTGCCGAGCGGCGGCGCCGAGGCTGAGGCCGGATGGGCTGCGGCGAGCGGCGCCGGATCGACCCCGAGCTCGCCGGCCAGGGTCTCGTAGAAGTCATCCTCGCCTTGCAGCAGCTGCTCGATCCGGCGCAGGAAGGCTCCCGACTCGGCGCCCTGAATTACGCGGTGATCGTAGGTCGAGGTAAGCGTCATCACCTTGGAGACGCCGAGCTGGCGGATCCGCTCCGGTCCGGCGTGCAGCCACTCGGGGGGGTAAGCGATCGAGCCGGTGGCGATGATCGCGCTCTGCCCGCTCATCAGCCGCGGGACCGAGGCGACGGTGCCGATGCCGCCGGGGTTGGTCAGCGAGATGTTGGTGCCCTGGAAGTCGTCGGGGCTGAGCTTGCTCTCCCTGGTCTTGGTGATCAACTCCTCGTAGTAGGAGTGGAAGCCGCCGAAGTCGAGGCCGTCGGCGCCCTTGATCGCGGGCACCATCAGGCTGTGGGAGCCGTCCTTGCGCTCGACGTCGACGGCGATGCCGAGGTTGACCGGGCTGCCCTCGATCGCGAACGGCTTGCCCTCGCGCTCCTCGAAGGTGCGGACCATGACCGGGAAGTCGCTGGCGGCGCGGACGATCGCCCAGGCGACGAGGTGGGTGAAGGAGACCTTCATCCCGCGCTCTTTCAGCACCCCGTTCAGCGCCTTGCGCTTGGCATCCAGGGTGTCGACCGCGACGGTCCGGAAAGAAGTCGCCGTGGGCACGGCCCGGCTCTCGTTCATGGCCGAGGCAAGCATCGCCGCAGGCCCCCGGATCGCCTTCGCCTCGCCGGCCGACGGAGCTGTTGCCCCGCCACCGTTCGAAGCAGCAAGCACGTCCTCTTTAGTCACCTTGGCGCCAGGGCCCGAGCCGCTCACAGAACCCAGGTCGACCCCGTGCTCAGCAGCAACGCGGCGGGCGACCGGCGTAGCTCTCACATCGGCGCCGGACCCGCCCCCGTTTCCAGCGCTTCCGTCTAGGGGTGGCGTCGTGGGCGCGCCCTCCCGGGTGTTCGCGTGAGGGTCGCCCGCGGCGACAGGACCCGCAGTCGAGCCGTTAGGACCCTGGTCGGTCCCGTCGCCATCCCCAGGCTCCATCTCAGCCAGCGGCGCCCCGACCGGAACCTCCTCGTCAACCTGCGCAATTAGCTTGGTGATCACGCCCGAAGTCGGCGCCGGGACCTCGGCGTCGACCTTGTCGGTCGAGATCTCGACGACGGTGTCCCCCTCGTTTACGAAGTCCCCCGCGGCCACGTGCCACTCAAGCACGATGCCCTCGGTAACCGACTCGCCCATCTCGGGCATCTGGATCTGCACGGTCGCCGTTTGCGCCATTGTCACTTTGAGTGTATGAAACAGAGGTGAATTACTTCTTAACAGGGGCGACGGGCTTCATCGGCCGCAACCTGGTCGAGCGTCTTTTGCAGCGCGAGGGGACGATTTACGCGCTGGTTCGAGCCGGTTCGCGTGGCCGCCTGGAGGAGCTGCGAACGGGCTGGGGGGCAGACGGGGCGCGGATTGTGCCGATCGCGGGCGATCTCTCTCAGCCGGGCTTGGGCGTCTCGGAGGAGGACATGTTGACGATGCGTGGAGAGGTGGATCATTTCTTCCATCTCGCCGCGATCTACGACCTCACCGCCGACGCCGAGAGCCAGGAGATCGCCAATGTCGAGGGAACGCGGCATGCGGTCGAGCTTGCCGGAGCAATCGAGGCCGGCTGTTTTCACCAGGTCAGCTCGATCGCCGTGGCCGGGCTTTACGAGGGCGAATGGCGCGAGGACATGTTCGACGGCGCCCAGAAGCTCGACAACAACCCCTACTTCAGGACCAAGCACGAGTCAGAGCGGGTTGTGCGTGAGGAGTGCTCGCGCCCCTGGCGCGTCTACCGCCCCGGCATCGTCGTCGGCGACTCGCGCAGCGGCGAGATGGACAAGGTCGACGGCCCCTATTACTTCTTCAAGCTGCTGCAGCGGGCGCGGAGGCTGCTGCCGTCGTGGCTGCCGACGGTCGGGGTCGAAGGCGGCGAGATCAATCTCGTCCCGGTCGACTTCGTCGCCGCGGCTATGGACCACATCGCCCACGAGCCGGGGCTCGACGGCCAGGCCTTCCACCTCACCGATCCCAACCCGAGGACCGCGGGCGAGGTCGTCAACCTCTTCGCCAAGGCCGCCGATGCGCCGCAGATGACGGTGCGGCTGGAAGCCGACGTGGTCAACCCGGCCGCATCGCTGCTCAGCGCCGGCCTGAAGCTGTTCCCGCCCGGCAAGCGAGTCGTCAATGCCGCGCTCGGCGAGCTCGGGTTGCCCGCCTCGATCCTGGGCTACGTCAACTACCCGACGACCTTCGACTCGAGCAACGCCCAGGCGGCGCTGGAGGGCTCGGGCATCGAGGTGCCGCCGCTGGAGTCCTACGCCGACCGGCTATGGGACTACTGGGAGCGCACGCTCGACCCTGACCTCTTCAAGGACCGCTCGCTGTCGGGGGCGGTGCGGGGCAAGGTCGTGCTGATCACTGGCGCCTCCTCCGGCATCGGCAAAGCGGCGGCAGTCAAGGTCGCCGACGCCGGGGCGACGGTGCTGCTTGTGGCCCGCTCGGCCGAGAAGCTGGAGGAGACGAAGGACGAGATCGAGCAAGCGGGCGGCACCGCCCACATCCACCGCTGCGACCTCTCCGAGATCGAGGACGTCGAGCGGATGGCCGACGAGGTCCTCGCCTACCACGGCCATGTCGACATCCTCGTCAACAACGCCGGTCGCTCGATCCGCCGATCGGTGGCCCTCTCCACCGATCGCTTCCACGACTACGAGCGCACGATCCAGCTCAACTACCTGGGGGCGCTGCGCCTGATCCTGAAGCTGCTGCCGACGATGCGGGCACGCAAGTCCGGCCAGATCATCAACGTCAGCTCGATCGGCGTCCAGACCAACCCGCCGCGCTTCTCGGCTTACGTCGCCTCCAAGGCCGCGCTCGACGCCTTCAGCCGCGTGATCGCCTCTGAGATCGTCGACGACAAGGTCCACATCACGACGATCCACATGCCGCTGGTGCGGACGCCGATGATCGCCCCGACCCGGATGTACGACATGTTCCCGGCGATCACGCCGGAGGAGGCGGCCGAGATGATCGCCAAGGCGATGGTCGAGAAGCCGAAGAAGGTGGCAACGCGACTGGGCAACCTCGGCGAGCTGGTCTACGCGGTCTCGCCGAAGACGAGCGACACGATCCTCAACACGGCCTACAAGTTGTTTCCGGAGTCTCAGGCTGCCAAAGGCAAGACGGACGAGGCGCCGGACAAGCCGCCCTCGACCGAGGCTGTTGCCTTTGCGCACCTGATGAAAGGCGTGCACTGGTAGGGGCGCCCGCGGAGGGTCGCTTTCGTGAACTGCTTATGAGCTCGGAGCGACGGCTTAAGCACTGGGGGTGGGGTTATGAGGATCAGGCGCCTTCTGAGAGGGAGCTTCGGGAGGCTGCTGCCGGGATTAGAGAGCGGTTGGGGTTTGGCGGGGAGCCGGAGCCGCCGGTTCCGCTGGAGGAGGTTGAGCTTCGGGCGTCGCGGCTGAAGGTGCCGGCTGAGCTTGGGGATTTGTTTTCCGATGATCGCTATGAGCGGGTTTCGCGGGCTTTGGGGAAGGCGTATCGGGATGTGGTGCGGGGGTTTCGGGGGGAATTTCCCAACCCGCCGGATCTGGTCGCCTTCCCCAAGGACGAGTCTGAGATCGAGACGGTGCTGGCTTGGTGTGAGACCGCCGGGGCGGCTGTGGTGCCGTTCGGCGGCGGGACGAGTGTGGTTGGGGGGGTTGAGGCGCGGGTCGGGGATCGGCCTGTTGTCTCGCTCGACTTGCGGCGACTGGACCGGGTGCTGGAGGTCGATCCGGAGTCGCTGGCGGCGCGGATCCAGGCCGGCGCCACCGGGCCGGTGCTGGAAGAGCAGCTGCGCGAGCACGGGCTGACCCTGCGGCACTTTCCGCAGTCGTTTGAGTACGCGACGCTTGGCGGCTGGGTCGCGACCCGGTCCGGCGGGCACTTCGCGACCGTCTACACCCACATCGACGACCTGGTCGAGTCGGTGCGGGCGATCACGCCGCGCGGAACCTGGGAGAGCCGCCGCCTTCCCGGCTCGGGAGCGGGGCCGTCGCCCGACCGGATGCTGATCGGCTCGGAGGGCATCCTCGGGGTGATTGCCGAGGCCTGGGTGCGGGTCCGGCCGCGACCGCGGTTCAAGCTCTCCTGCGGAGTTGAGTTCGACGATTTCCTCGCCGCCGCATCGGCCGTGCGCGAGATCTCCCAGTCCGGCCTGTATCCCTCCAACTGCCGCCTCCTCGATGCGATGGAGGCGGGCACGACCGGCGCCGGCTCGGGCGAGAAGAACCTGCTGGTGCTGGGCTTTGAGTCCGCCGGCCATCCTCTCGACCCGTGGATGGACGTAGCGGTGGAGATCGCCCGCGAGCACGGGGGCGTGCCGGGCGAGGTGCGGGGCGCGGGCAGTGAGGGCTCCGGCGCGGTCGGCGCTTGGCGCAATGCGTTCCTGCTCGCTCCCTACCTGCGCGACACCTTTGTCGCCTGCGGCGTCCTCTCGGAGACCTTCGAGACGGCAATCACCTGGGACCGGTTCGAGGGCTTCCATGCAGAGACGATGGCGGCGGTGCGGGCCAAGGTCGCCGAGGTCTGCGGCGCGCCGCGCGAGGGGCAGGGCGCCCCCCGGGTCAGCTGCCGCTTCACCCACGTCTACCCCGATGGTCCGGCCCCCTACTTCACGGTGCTGGCGCCGGCCCTGCGCGGTGGCGAGGTCGAGCAGTGGGACGAGATCAAGGCCGCCGCCGGGGAGGCCGTAATCGAAGGCGGTGGCACGATCACCCACCACCACGCGGTCGGCCGCGATCACCGCCCCTGGTATGACCGCCAGCGCCCGGCCCCCTTTGCCGCCGCTCTGCGCGCCGCCAAGGCGGAGCTGGACCCCGGCGGCATGCTCAATCCCGGCGTCCTCCTCGACCCTTCCTGACTGACACACGTTTGCTGCGCAGCCCACACCATCGTGTGGTCTCGGCAGCAAACGATGGGCCGAACGGGGCTTACGTGATGCTTACACGGCCTTGATCGCCCCCGAACGCGGCCGCCTGAGGATGAGGTCGATCCGATCGATACCTACAGGAGGTTCCGATGTTCAATTCAGCTCGAAAGCACCTGCGCGCGATCGCCACCATTGGCGTCGCCTCGGCGCTTGCGCTCGGCGGCGTGGCGGCGGCCCAGGGCACATCGCAGGGCAGTGGGGGAGACCAGGGCTCCGCTGCTCACCCGGGAGGTCCGCCACCGATGGGTGGGCCGATCGGTGGCCCCATGAAAGACATGACCTACGCCGAGTTCCACGTCGAGAAGAACGGCAACGCGGAAGTGATCAGGCTCGATCAGGGCAAGATCACCGCCGTCGACTCGAGTTCGATCACGTTGACCGAGAACGACAGCAGCTCGGTCACCGTGGCGCTTGACGAAGACACCAAGGTCCTGGCCAAGCCCGGTGAGGAATCGACTGTGGCCGACCTCTCGGTTGGGCAGCAGGTTGTCGTCAGCGGCCCCGAGGGAGGTGCCGCCGAGACGGTGATGGTGCCACCGAAGCCGGGGCAGATGAAAGGCGGCCCCCAGGGTGGTGGCCAGTTTCCGCCTCCTCCGCCGGGCGGGTCCCAGGGCAGCAACGGTTGATCCACGGTGTGTCGGCAAGGGCGGGCGACCACGGGTCGCCCGCCCTTGCCGCATTCCAGTGAGAATCTAGGCAGATGAAGGGAGCCATCCTTGTCGTCGAGGACGAGCAGGCGATCGCCGAGCTGGTCCGCGTCTATCTGCGCCGCGAGGGCTTCGACGTGGTCTGGGCGCGCAGCGGCGAGCAGGCGCTGGAGGAGCTGGCGCGCCATCCGGTGCGGCTGGTCGTGCTCGACATCGGCCTGCCGGGGATCGACGGCTTCGAGGTCTGTCGCAGGCTGCGCAGTCGAACCGGGGTGCCGATCCTGATTCTCAGCGCCCGCGACGACGAGATCGACCGTGTCGCTGGACTGGAAGCCGGCGCCGACGACTACGTGACCAAGCCCTTCTCCCCCCGTGAGCTGGTGGCGCGGGTGAAGGCGATCCTCCGCCGGGCCGGCGGCGGGTCAATCCTCGGCGAGGACGGGGTGCTCGGCGCCGGCGATGTCGAGCTCGATCGCGCCGCTCGCACGGTGACCGCCGCCGGCGTGCCGGTTGACCTGACCTCGCGTGAGTTCGATCTGCTTGCGGCGCTGCTCGCCCACCCGGGGGTGGTTCTCAGTCGTGACCGCCTCCTGGAGTTGGTCTGGCAGGGCGAATTCGCGGGCGGCACCCGCACCGTCGACGTCCACGTCGCCCAGCTGCGCGCCAAGCTCGGGCGGCCGGGCTTTGTCGAGACGGTGCGCGGAGCCGGCTACAAGGTCGCCCCCTGATGCACTCGCTGCGGGCGCGGCTGTTCGCCGCCATCCTCGGCACGGTCCTGCTCGGAGTCGGCGCCTCGCTGGCGCTCGGCGTGGTGCTGACCAAGAACGCCGTTCGCGACACGATCCGCCTCGACGTCGAGAACCAGGCCGACACCCTCTCCTCCCAGCTCGGAAGCCTGCCCCCCGGCAGCGCCCGGCGCCTGCGCGGCGGTCAGACGCCTCCGCCGGGTGCTTCCCCTGGGGAGCCCCCACCTCCCGCGGCTGGGCCACGGGTAGGCGCTCCCTCGGGCCCCG
>DATCBF010000153.1:0-4537 GCA_036512025.1 Solirubrobacterales bacterium | reverse complement strand
CTGCTTGCCATGCAGAAGGTCGAGGGTTCGAATCCCTTCAGCCGCTTCCAAGTTCCCTTTGTAGAGCCAAAAAATTAGGGGTGGTTCGAATCCCTTTGTGAATTTGGCTCTACAGCTCGATTTGATCGGTCCCGGCCCTCTAAATCTGGAGGAGCCGGAGGCCATGGTGCCAGCGAAGGAAGCTCGTACTGCCAGTTCGACCGATCAGTGGGGGCGTTCCCCTGTCTTGATCGGACGTAAAGGTCGTGGCGCAAGAGCGACGACCAGGCAAGGCAGCGAAGCGGACGCTGGACGATGCGCCGGCCCGGTTCCTCGATCAGTTCGAGGAGCTACGCATGGAACTCTCAAACGAGCAGCTCATCGCCGAGGCCGTGGAAATCAACCATCGGAGCGTCGGCGACGAAAAGACCCTGGAGCGATACCGGGATCACCTGATCCATTTCTCCCACTACCTCGCCAGCGCCCACGGCGTCACGTTCTACACGGCACGCAGCAAGCATGTCCGCCTGTTCATGTCCCACCTGGAGAAGCAGGGGGGCGCGAAGCCGCACGACGCGCGCCTGCGCTGTGAGTGGTGCAAGATCCGGGGTTACCCGGACGGCCGGGCAGGGAAAGGCTGGTCTGCGTCCTACCGCAAGAGCTATCTGTCGGCGATCAAGTTTCTCTATCACCACTTTCAGGCCGAGGACGATCTACCCGATCACCATCCGGCCGCATTGGAGCCCTCGCCGAAGGGTGTCCACAAACTCGGCTACGTCCTGACGCGGGATGAGGTGAAGCGTCTACTGGAGGCGCCGGGGTCGGCGAAGGCGCGCCTGATCGCCACGTGGATCTTTTACGCGCCGTCGCGTAGGGCGACGTTCGCTGATGCGCGCTGGCCGGACATTGACCTCGAACGCGGGGCCTGGGAAGTGGTCGGCAAGGGCGATCAAGTTGACGTATTCGCGCTGGCGCCGCCGCTGCTCCGGGCGCTCCGTCTGTATCAGCGCGAACAGCTCGCCGAAGCAGAACACAATCCGGCGATGCGGGACGCGCTGAGCGACCCGGAGCGGGCCTACGTTCTAATGACCAGCTCGGGGAAGCGGATGACTCCGATGAACGTCTATAAGACCCTCCGCCGTCACGCGGTGCGGGCCGGAGTCGGCGTTCGCGAGGCTCCCAGTCACTGGGACTCGGCGAACGGGAAAACGTCGCATGTGACGCCACACGCCCTCCGCCGGACGTGGGCGACGCTGGCGCTGAACGACGAGAAGAACCCCCAACCGATCGACATCGTGGCCGAGGTTCTTAAGCACAAGAGCATCACGACCACTCGACGTCACTATGCCCCGACGAAGCCTGAGCGGGCGCAGGCGGCGCTTGTCGAGATGCGGATTTAGATCCGGCCGGCGGTTGGTCCGGAAGAACGGCCTTCGCGAATTGCGTGAAGATTCGCCTTCCCCGTCCCGAGGGCAAGTTCGGGATGGTCTTCCGCATCGAGCGAGGAGCGGGCAAATTGCTACTTGCTTACGCCGCGTGGGTCCTCGACCAGGCGAGCACATCGGCGCGGGTGATGCAGAATTCGTCCGCTGGTAGCTTCGACACCACCTCCCAGGTGAAGGGCCGGCAGAGTCGCTCGGCGAGCATCTCGTTCCCGGTGGCGTCGATCAGGATCGCCCGCGCCACTTCGCGCGGGCCGGGTCCTGCTCGTCCCCAGGTGTAGCCGGTCGTCAGCGCCGACCCGCCGAGGCGCAGCGTCTGCAGACCTTCTTTGTCGCCGATGAAGACCGTTTTGCCGAACGCCGTCGTCACGCCGATGTAGCTGGGTTCGGCCGGCTCGGCCTGCGCTGGAACGAGACTGGATCCGGTCTTCGCTCTCTCTATTACGCCTAGCTGTGCCATCGCGATTTCCTCCTGAACGTTGGGTGCAGGCCAGTTCAGCGCGGCTCCTCTAAGCGGAGCTATTGCCAGGCGAAAAAATCTCGAAGAGTCCCTCAGCGCGGGCAGCGTGCCAGGCCACTTCTTATGTTGTTCTTCATTTCGCCCGCCATCCTCAGTGTGCAATGGACGTGATCGTGGTCGACGACGAGTACCCGCTGCGAGCGGCGTTGCGGCGAGCGCTGGCGCTGGAGGGCTACGGCGTCATCGAGGCAGCCAGCGGCGAGGAGGCGATCGAGCTGCTGCGCGACCGCACCTGGGACGCGATGATCCTCGACATCCTGATGCCAGGCCTGAGCGGTCTGGAGGTCTGCGAACGGCTGCGGGCGGCGGGCGAGCGGATACCGATCCTGATGCTCACCGCGCGCGAGACGGTCGCCGATCGAGTGCGGGGCCTTGAGGCCGGCGCTGATGACTACCTCGTCAAGCCCTTCGCCTTGGAGGAGCTGCTGGCGCGGCTGCGGGCGCTCTTGCGGCGCAGCACTCCCACCGACGAAGAAGAGGAGAAGCTGCGCTACGAATGGCTGGTGCTCGACCCGGTGCGCTACGAGGTCCGCGTCGGCGAGCGCGAGCTGGAGCTGACCCGCACCGAGTTCTCGCTCCTGCACCTGCTGATGCGCCACCAGGGCAAGGTGCTCTCGCGGACGACGATCAACGAACAGGTCTGGGGCTATGACTTCGGCCCCGACTCCAACTCCCTCGGCGTCTACGTCGGCTATCTGCGGCGCAAGCTGGAGGCCGGCGGCGAGCCCCGGCTGATCCAGACCGTTCGCGGTGTCGGCTACGTCCTGCGCCGCCCGCGCTCATGACGATCCGTCGCCGCCTCGCCGTCGCCGCGGCCGTCGCCGTCGCGATCGCCGTCCTCGCCGCGTCGCTCGCGGCCTACCTCGCCGTGCGCTCGCAGCTGCGGGGTGAGGTGGACTCGGCCCTGCGAGAACGGGCTGACGGCATCGAGCTGATCTCGAAATCTCGGCAGGGAGCGCTGCCGGCGCCTCCGAAGAACCTGCGCCTGCCGAAGCCGCCGCAGGCCCGCTTCGGCGGCGCCGCCGGGCTCGTCCAGTTCATCAACCCGGCCGGGGCTCCTCGGCCGCTGCCAGGCGGTCAGACGATCAAGGTGCCGCTGACTACGGAGGCAAAGGAAGTCGCTCGCGGCGAAAGAGGGTCGCTGCTGCAGGACCAGACCGTTGCCGGGGACCATCTGCGTGTCCTCACCGAGCCCTTGGAGGGTGGGGGCGCGGTGCAGGTTGCAAGGCCACTCGACGAAGTCGACAGCGTCCTGCGAGACCTCCTGCTGATCCTCGCGGTCGTCGCGGCGGGCGGCATCGCCCTCGCGGCGCTGCTCGGCGCGCTCGTCTCGCGCGCCTCGCTGGCGCCGGTGCGGCGCTTCACCGACGAGACGGAGTCGATCGCGGGCGGCGCCGATCTCTCCCGTCGCCTGTCTGACAGCGGCAAGGACGACGAGCTCGGCCGCCTCGCCCGCTCCTACAACGCCACCCTCGACGCCCTGCAGCGCTCCTCCGACGCGCAGCGGCAGATGGTCTCCGACGCCTCCCACGAGCTGCGCACGCCCCTGGCCAGCCTCAAAGCCAACCTGGAGCTGCTGCTGCGAGGCGAGGACAGGCTCTCAGATCGCGACCGGGCCGAGCTGGAGCGCGACCTGGTCGAGCAGATAGACGAAGTCACCAGCCTCGTTGACGACGTGGTCGAGCTGGCGCGTCGGGGAGAGCCCGAGCAACTGCTGGACGACGTGGACCTCGAAGCGATCGTGGCCGCCGAGATCGAGCGAGCGCGCCGCCACGCGCCCGGATTCAGCTTCGAGGCGAGCCTTTCGCCCTGCACGGTGCGAGGAGTGCCCGACCGGATCGCCCGTGCCGTCCACAATCTGCTCGACAACGCGGCAAAGTGGAGCCCGGAGGGCGGCGCCGTCGAGGTGCGACTCGCCGATGGGGACCTCAGCGTCCGCGACCACGGCCCCGGCTTCCGCGAGGAGGATCTGCCCTTCGTTTTCGATCGCTTCTACCGCGCCGCCGATGCGCGCAGCCGCCCCGGCTCAGGGCTGGGGCTGGCGATCGTGCGCCAAACGGCCGAGTCGCATGGCGCGGAGGTCGAGGCCGCGAACGCGCCGGGTGGAGGCGCGGTGCTGACACTCCGTTTCCCGGCCGAGGCCGACGCGGCGACGCCCGGCGCCTGATTCTTACGCACTTCTTCACCGCCTCTGCGGTGGCGCTAATGAAGCGCGGGTTACATGTCGGCGATGCGGGGTCCGACCAAGCTGCCTTCACCGATCGCCAGCGCCAAGCGCCGGGCAAAAGATCGCGCCGGTCGGTCCTCCAAGCGCGGATCACCACGCCGCGGCTGGCACAACTGGGCGCTGGGGATCCTCTGCCTCATCGTGATCGCGCTGGCGATCACTTCGATCGGCTCCTCATCTGCCAGCTCGGCCGCGACGCAGCGGACCGCGACCGTTAAGCGCGGCGTCGTGCAGTCGACCGTCTCGGGAAACGGCAGCCTCGAAGCCGCCCAGCAGGTCGAAGTCAACTTCGGCGCCTCTGGCGAAGTCACCGAGGTCGACGTCGAAGCGGGTCAGAAGGTGAGCAAGGGCGACGTCTTGGCGCGGATC
>DATCBF010000152.1:0-12796 GCA_036512025.1 Solirubrobacterales bacterium | reverse complement strand
GCCTCACCCATCAGACCGCGTTTTATCCGCCCATTCCGGCCTGTGCTTCTTCCAGTCCGGCTTTGAGGTCCTTCGCGCTTGAGCCGTCGATCTGCGCGACGGACTTTCTGACGGCGTTGGCCAGAGCCTTGTCGACGGCATCGGCGCCCGCGGAGTCATAGATCGCGATCACGCCTCCTGAGCCCGCGGGCAGGGCCGCATCCAGCTTCTCGCCGACGCCGCTTTCGATGCGGTGCTTGGCGAACTTGCCGACAAGCGCGCCGGCTGCGGCTCCGACCGCCGTCGCCGCCAGCAGTGGCGGTGCGAATAGGCCCACGACGAGACCGGCACCGCCGCCGATCCCGGCGCCGGTGCGGCCCAGGTGGTCGCCGGTCTCGACCACGTGTACCTCGCCGTCGGCGTCCTTTTGCACCACGACCACACCCTCGATCGCGATGGTCTTTTCCTCGGCGAGCTTGAGTACGGCCTCGTAGTCGCGTTTCGCGAGATCCTCGAAGAGGTAGGCCGCGATCAGCACGTCCTTGTGTTCGTCGCTCATCCTCGCCGCCTCCTTTATGCGTCCATGCCGCGGACGGTGTGAGCCTGTGAGGCCTTCTCGTGAAGGGCGTGCTCGTCCTCGTCGTCGAAATGCGGGGCGACGTCGAAGACGACCTTCTTGACCGTGCCGGTGAAGGCGAAGGGCGACCGGTCGGCGTAGCTCAGGTCGACGACCAGGCCGTTGTCCTGGCCGACGTCCAGGCCGGCGTAGCCGCTGAATCCGAACGGCACGGTGTGATCCAGCCGCCCGCTCCCCACCGCCTTGTCGTTGACGAGCAGCGTCACGTCACCTGGGGTGGCGGGCGCCGCCGCGTCGGCTTTGAAGACCATCTTCACGTTCACGTCTCCGGTGGGCAGATCGCCTTCGGACTCCTGGCGGTACTCGAAGACCCCGAGGAAGGCGTAGGTGTGCATGAGCTTCCCGTCCTTCATAAAGAGCGAGAAGCCGCCGAGATGGCTGGCGTCGGCGACGATCACGCCTTCGGCGCCGCCGTCGGGGATGTGGAGATCGGCGCTGATCGTGTAGGAGTGGTTGTAGACGCGGGGGACTGCGCCGGGGGCGACGTTCTGCACGTTGCCGTAGTAGGTGGTGATCGTCTGGGCGCCGAGCGGCGGCAGGATCCCGAAGAAGGGGGAGAACCCGGCGAGCAGCGGTTTGACGTTGTACTTCTCGGCCTCTTCCCAAAACAGCGCCTGCAGCTCCTTCACCTTGTCCGGATTGGCGGCTGCCAGGTCATTTGCCTGCGAGAAATCGTCCGGGAGGTAGTAGAGCTCGACCGGATCCTCGTCGGGTTTCCAGACCCCGGGGGCGAACGTTTTGAGAACTTCGGGGTCGAGTCGCCAGGGCACGCGCGGCATCCGCATCGCCAGCCACCAGCCGTCCTTGTACATCGCGCGGTTGCCGAAGTTCTCGAAGTACTGCTGGGTGTGGTGTTCGGGCGCTTTGGCGTCGGCGAACGAGTCGGCGAAGGTCTCGCCGGTCATCGGCTGCTGGTCAACCCCGTCGACCTCGGTCGCCTCCGGGATGCCGACGATGTCGAGGATCGTCGGGCCGATGTCGGTCACATGCGTCCACTGTTCGCGCAGGCCGCCGTCGTCCTCGATCCCGGCGGGATACCTCACGACCAGCGGGTTGCGGGTGCCGCCGAGGTGGGAGGCGACCTGCTTGCCCCATGCAAAGGGCGTGTTGCCCGCCCAAGCCCAGGCCGTGGAGTAATGGGGATACATCATCTCCGTGTTCCAGGCCTCCACGCCGCCCCATTTCAGGGTCAGCTGCATCTGCTCCTCGTCGGTGAGAGGAAGTCCGTTGACCATCGTTCCCTCGTTGAAGGTGCCGGTCGGCGTCCCCTCGAGACTGGCGCCGTTGTCGCCCCAGATCCAGACGACGAGCGTGTTGTCCAGCTCGCCCATCTCCTCGATCGAGTCGAGCAGGCGGCCGACGTGGTGATCGGCGTTCTCGGAGTAGCCGGCGTAGACCTCCATCTGGCGGGCGAACAGGCGCTTCGAGTTCTCGTCGAGCGAGTCCCAGGCGGGCATCAGCTCATCACGGGGCGTCAGCTCCGCGTCGGCCGGAACAACGCCGAGCTTCTTCTGGCGCTCGAACGTTTCCTCGCGCAGCTTGTCCCACCCCTGGTCGAAGTGGCCTTTGTATTTGTCGGCCCAGTCCTTGTGAACGTGGTGCGGAGCGTGGCTGCAGCCGGTCGAGTAATAGAGCATCCAAGGCTTCTCGGCCTTGTGTCCGCGAACACCGTGGATCCAGTCGATCGCCTGGTCAGTCATCGCCTCGGGAAAGTAGAAGGGCTCGCCGTCTTTGCCCTCCTGGACGCCGATGAACTTCTGGTTCTCGGCGATCATCGTGTCGTACTGGCCGGCCTCGGGTGCGAGGAAGCCCCAGTAGTAATCGAAGCCCCAGGCGTTGGGCCAGTGGTCGAAGGGTCCGGCCGGTCCCTGCTCGCCCTCGGGCGTCAGGTGCCACTTGCCGATCGCGCCGGTCGAGTATCCGTTCTCCTTGAGGATCTTCGGAAACGGCGCTGCGTCCTTGGGAAGCATCGCTGAATAGCCCGGGAACCCGCCCGAGAACTCGGGGATGCCTCCCATGCCGACCGCGTGATGATTGCGGCCGGTCAGCAATGCCGCTCGCGTCGGCGAGCACATCGCCGTCACATGGAAGCGGTTGTAGCGCAGGCCCTCGTCGGCCATGCGGTCGTAGTTCGGGGTTTGGATCGGCCCGCCGTAGGTGCTCGGGTTCCCGAAGCCCGCATCGTCGATCAAGACGACCAGGACGTTCGGTGCTCCCTCGGGAGGCTCGACATGGCCGATCTGCTCCCAGCCCGGTTTGGAGCCGTCCAGGGTCTCATTCGCGACCCCGCTGAACGGCGGGCGTCGAATCGGCAGCTTCGTGCGGTCGAGTCCATCTGGCATCTCGGTCAACTCCTTGTGGGCGATGGGTACGTTGGGATCGCTGGCGCGGTCGGGGGCTGAAGCGTCGGCGTTGCCATCGCTGCGCTGCTTTCATCTGCCCTTGAGGGTCGATGAGCCATAGCGAGAACCTAGGCGGACCTCGCTACACCCACATCATTCGATGCGGGTGATTCCCGTCTCGCCACCCAGCGCAAGATGGGGGACGATGATGAGGGCTAGGCGACCGGGAGGGTGATCACGAAGACCAGCCCGCCGAGCAGCATCGCGGTCGCGAACACGAGCACGGCGATGCGCAGCCGGCGCCAGTCCACCCGCAGCGAGATGCCGGCGAAGAAGAGCACGGCGGCGAAGAAGACGGTCGAGAGGATGTAGTCGTCGTCGTTGTCCTTGGCGTCGGTTCCCTGCTGGTAGAGGTCGTCGGCTTCGTTGCTGAGCACGTTGGCCCGGGCGACGGCCGCAAGGCGGTACTGAGGCATGTAGAGCGGCCCGGGGACGGCGGCGGGGTTGGTGAAGGGGTGCTGGGCGATCCAGGCTTCGAAGGCCGGCACGAACGCCGGCCTGAAGCGGCGCTCGTAGATCTTCGCCAGCCCCTCGTTGCCCGCCTGGTGGGCGTCGAGCCAGCCGTTGAAGTAGAGGAGGTCGTCGATCCGGCTCTGGCCGGCGTGGGTCGCGGCCTGCTGGGATTTAATCCGCGTCGCGGAGGCCTGGGCATAGTGCTGGGACTGCTCGCCGGACCAGAGCGAAGCCTGGTAGCCGCTCCAAGCGGTGGCGAGCACGGTCAGCGAGAGCAGGGCCACCGCGCTCAGCTCGAGCAAGCGCTCGCCACGCGTCGGTGAGTTCGAGCCCTCGGTCAGCTCCTCGGGCACGTGAGGGTGGCCATGCGGCATGGCGGAAGTATCCGTGAATCACCCGCTTCGGATGATGCGGCAGCCGCGAGGCCGCCATAGATTCGCACGGTGAAATCCGGACAAACATGTGAACCGGAGAAGTCTGCGAAGGGTTCACATGTTGGCCTCTGAGAGCGCCGGCCTGGGCCAAGAGGCCAGGCAGCGAGTCCCGCGCTCCTCCCAGGCCAGTTGGAAGCCGGACCCCGGGCGCACCGGCCCGGTCGAGATCCTCGCCGAGCAGGACAAGAGCCGGGTGCCGGAGCTGGTGCCTGTCCGCTACGGGCGCATGCTCGCCTCGGCCTTCACCTTCTACCGCGGCGCGGCCGCAATCATGGCCGCCGACCTGGGGTCGAGCCCTGACTCCGGCCTGCGGGTGCAGTTATGTGGCGACGCCCATCTCTCCAACTTCGGCGTCTTCCAGGCCCCCGACCGGCAGCTCGTCTTCGACATCAACGACTTCGACGAGACGTTGCCGGGGCCGTTTGAGTGGGACGTCAAGCGTCTCGCGGCCAGCGTGGAGATCGGTGGTCGTGACCGTGGCTTCAAAGCGAAGGAGCATCGGGCCGCCGTTCTCGCTTCGGTGCATGGCTACCGGGAGGCGATGGCGGGCTTCACCGAGATGAACGAGATCGATCTCTGGTACTCACGCCTCGATGTCGCCGACATCGAGGCGCAGTGGCAAGACAAAGTGAGGAAGCAGGACCGGCGACGCCTCGAGAAGAACGTCGCTAAGGCCCGCAACAAGGGAAGCCTGCGTGCGCTCGACAGATTGACCGAGAGCCGCGATGGCGAGCGGCAGATCGCCAGTCGGCCGCCGCTTCTTGTCCCAGTCAGGGAGCTTGCCGAGCGCGAAGGCCGGGATCCCGAGGAGATCACCGTGCTGATCAAGGGACTGCTGGGCGACTATCGCGACACTCTCGAGGATCAGGCCCGGGTTCTCGTCGAGCGCTATCACTACGTAGATGCCGCCCACAAGGTCGTCGGCGTCGGCAGCGTCGGTACCCGTGCTTGGATCGCACTGCTGCTCGGCCGCGACCAGAGCGACCCGCTCTTCCTGCAGATGAAGGAAGCAGGCCCCTCGGTGCTGGAGCCCTTTGCCGGCGCCAGCCGCTTTCGCCAGCACGGCCACAGGGTGGTAGCCGGTCAGCGGCTGATGCAGGCCGCTGGAGATGTCCTACTCGGCTGGGTGACCGTCGAGGGGCTCGACGCCAAGAAGCGCGACTTCTACGTGCGCCAGCTCTGGGACGGCAAGGGCTCGGCGGAGATCGAGGCGATGGGGCCGGCGACGATGGCCGGCTACGCCGGCCTCTGCGGCTGGAGCCTCGCCCGCGCTCACGCCCGAACCGGCGACCGAGTCGCGATCGCCGCCTACCTGGGCAAGAGCGACAAGTTCGACCAGGCGATCGCCGAATTCGCCGAGGCCTATGCGGACCAAAACGAGGCTGACTACGAAGCGTTGCTGAGCGCCGAGCGCTCCGGAGACTTGGTTGTGGAGAGCGGCGTCTAATCAAAGGGGAGAACCTTGAAGCGATTCCAGTGGCTGGCCCTCGCGGGGTTGTCTGCCGTGCTTGCCTTCGCCGTTGCGGGCTGTGGCTCGTCGTCGAGCACGGACAGCACGGAAGCCAAGATTTCCAACTCCTCCGCCGTCGGTAAGCAGGGGATCGTGAAGTTCGAGATGGCCACGGTCGGCGATCCGGGGAACCCGTCGGTGGGAGTGATCCAGACCTTCGGCGGGCCAAAAGGCGAATTCGTAGACCTGCCCAAGGGCACGGGCATCTACAAGAAGTGCAGCGAAGCGCCGAAGGCGCCGCCGGAATGCCTCACGGTCGGCGGGGTCAACTACAGCTATGGGATCGCCAAAGTCCCGACGACCGTCAGCCAGTACGTCACCTTCCTCAACACGGTCGATCCGAATGGGAAGAATCCGCACGACCTCTACAACGACGACATGAGCCCGACGGTCTGGCCGAAATACGGCTCGATCAGATACTCACCGGAAGCCGGAAGGTCCCAGCACTATGCCGTCGCCTATCCGGAGTGGGCGGACAAGCCGTTCAACTGGGGCGACTTCCGTCGCTCGGCCCGGTTCGCCAACTCCGTTTCAAACGGCAAGGTCCTCTCCAGCACCCCCTCGATGTCAGGCGGCTTCAAATACGTCACCTACACGGTGCGCCTCTCACCGAAAACCGAGCGCGGGGTCTACGACCTCAGCAATCCGGCGACGACGCGAACCGGCTCGACGGGCTTCGTCCTGCCGAGCAACGACGAGTGGGTCAAGGCCGCCTACTACGACCCCAAGCACGGGGGGACCGATTCCTATTGGGCCTACCCGACCGGACCCTTCAACCCCCCACATCCCTCCAAGCTGAATCCGAAGAACGGGAACGTCATCAACGGCTCCGAACAGCCGCTCTCGACCTACAACCCGCACGATCCCAATAGCGAACTGATCACTTCTGGCTCGCCTCGGGGAGCCGCACCGACCTGGTGTCCCTCGCAGGCCGGCCCCACCTGCAAGAAGGTCTTCCCAGCCGATCTCCCGCAGGGACTCGACCTCCCGAATAGCTACATGGCGAACGTGAGCACGGTCGGCCAGACCCGGACGCCATCTCCCTGGGGCACCTTGGACCAGGGAGGCAACGTCGTCGAAATCCTCGAAACGCTCGCTCCTCAGCCTCCGGGATACAACTTCCTGCGCAACTGGCGCTATTACCACGGCGGCGTTGCCAATGCCCCTGCCTACCAGATGGAGATCTCCGCATTTGGCTACAACCCGGGCGATCAGGCGCTCGAGCGGATCTATCCCTGGGAGGGATTCCGCCTCGCCGTGATCGGAACGCCCTAGTGGCGCTGGCGATCCATGAATTTCCCACCGCTATCAAGCCCACTCTTTAGGAGGAGTTCCTCATGAGCGAGACCAAGCCGAAAGTGCTCTTCGTCTACTACACCTACACGCAGCAGACCCAGAAGGTGGTCGATGCGATGAGCGAGGTGATGCACGAGCGGGGTTGCGAGGTGACGCAGGCAAAGATCGACCTCACCGACCAGCGCTACACCGCTCGCTTCCATGAGTTCCCGATGCCCCATGCGTTCCGCGAGCTGGTGGCGATGATCCCGGCCGAGATCTTCCGCAAGACCGGGGAGATCAGCATCCCCGATGAGGCAAAAGGAGGGGACTACGACCTGGTCTGCATCGGCGCGCCGACCTGGTGGCTGTCGACCGATCTGCCGATGCGCTCCTACCTGGAGTCCGACGCCGCGGCGGCGGTACTCGCGGGCGGGACCTCATTCGCCCCGGTCGTGGTCTGCCGACGCTACTTCGGCCACAACCTGCGCACTGTCAAGAAGCTGGCGACTCAGCGCGGCGGCAAGTTCGTCGACGGGATTCATTTCGCCTACCAGGGCGGGCAGATCAAGAGCCTGCTTTCGTTGCTGAGCTATCTCGGCTCGGGCAAATACAACGAGCGCTACCTCGGCGTGAAGATCCCGCGGACCAATATCGAAGAGCACCATCTGGAGACGGCACGAAAGTTCGCAGGCGGACTCGCTGACGGCCTCGGAACCGAGGAGCCCGCGCCCCAGGTGTGATCGCGCTCGCTTCACACCTGGTTCCCCTCGCCGCGGTCTCCTCGGAACTGCTGCCCGCGCGCGAGCAGATGGCCTGGACGCTCGGCTGCCACATCATCCTCTCCTGCTTTGGGGTCGCCTTCCCGGCGTTCATGCTGATTGCCAACTACAAAGGGCTGCGCAAGAACGATCCGGTGGCGCTGGAGTTGGCGCAGCGCTGGTCGAAAGTCGCCGCCGTCCTCTTCGCCGTCGGCGCCGTCACCGGGACCGTCCTCACCTTCGAGTTCGGCCTCCTCTGGCCCGCCTTCATGAGCCGCTTCGGCAGCGTCTTCGGCGTCCCCTTCGCGATCGAGGGGATCTTCTTCTTCGTCGAGGCGATCTTCATCGCGATCTATCTCTTCGGCTGGAAGCGGCTCTCGCCCTGGCTGCACTTCTGGACCGGCATCCCGATCTTCATCTGCGGCTTGGGTGGCGCCCTCTCGGTCCTCGCTGCCAACTCCTGGATGAACCAGCCCCAGGGCTTCACTCTGGTCAACGGCGTGGTCACCCACGTCGAACCGCTGAAGGTGTTCTTCAACCCGGCGGTCGCCTACGAGGCCCCTCACATGATCATCGGGGCCTACCTGGTGACCGGCTTCGTGATCGCCTCGGTCTATGCCGTGGGCATGTTGCGAGGGCGCCGGGACCGCCATCACCGCCTCGGCCTGCTGATCCCGCTCACGGTGGCGCTGATCCTGACCCCGATCCAGTTCATGGTCGGCGACACCGCGGCCCGCTCGGTCGCCGCCGATCAGCCGGTCAAGTTCGCGGCGATGGAGTGCGTCCAGGAAACCCACTCCGACGTGACCGAGTACCTCGGCGGCAAGTGCACCGCCAACGGGGTCGAAGGCGGCATCGGGATTCCCGGGCTCGACTCCTTCCTGGTCGGCTTCAGCAAAAGCACCACGGTCACCGGGCTCGACTCGGTGCCGCCCAACGACCGGCCGCCGGCCAACACACTTCTACACTGGGCCTTCGACGCGATGGTCGGGATCTGCATGGCCCTGATCGCTCTCGGGGCCTGGTTCGGGTTGGCCTGGTGGAGACGGCGCGACATCCCGGAGACGAAGTGGTTCCTACGTGCGGTGGCGATCTCCGGAGTGGCGACCTTGGTCGCCTTGGAGTGCGGCTGGATCGTCACCGAGGTCGGCCGCCAGCCCTGGATCGTCTACGAAGTGATGCGCACTAGCGAAGCGATCACCGGCGCCAGTGGCGTCTGGTTCACCTTCTTGGCGGTGGTTGTCCTCTACTCGACCCTCGTGGTGGTGACGGTCCTCGTGCTGCGTACGATGGCGCGCCGCTGGCGCGAGAACGAGGGCGCCGACGCAAACGACGAGGGCCCCTACTCACCGTCGGGCCCGCCCGGCGAGCCGCTGAGCCTAGGGGAGGGACATTGAGCACGGCCGACGCCGTCGCGGCGGTGCTCTGGCTCGGTGCGACCTTCTATGCGGTCTTCGGCGGCGCCGATTTCGGCGCCGGCTTCTGGGCCCTGCTCGCCGGTTGCAGCAAGCGGGGGGATCGCGTCCGCGAGGTGATCGGCTGGGCGATCGGCCCCGTCTGGGAGGTCAATCACGTCTGGCTGATCTTCGTCCTGGTGGTGCTCTGGACCTCGTTCTCGGCGGTTTTCGGGGCGATCATGTCGACGCTGTTCATCCCCCTCAGCCTGGCGGCGCTGGGGATTGTCCTGCGCGGGTCTGGGTTCGCCTTCCAGCACGTCGCCGCCAAAGCCCGTAATCGTCGCGTCTCCGAGCGCTTCTTCGGCGTCGCCTCCCTGCTGACGCCGTTCTTCATGGGGACCGTGGTCGGCGCCATCGCCTCCGGCAGGGTGCCGCCGGGCAACGCCCAGGGGGATGCGGTGACCAGCTGGCTGAATGCGGTCGCCCTGATCACCGGCGTCCTCTTCGTCGCCACCAGCGCCTTCCTCTCGGCCGTCTTCTTGGTCCACGATTCACGGCGCTTCGATGACCCGCAGATGGAGAGCTACTTCAGGGCTCGCGCGCTCCTGGCTGCGGTCGTGACAGGAGCAATCGCCACCGCGGCCCTCTTCGTCTACCGCGCCGATGACCGCTTTATCTACGACGGCCTGACCAGCCGCGCTCTCCCCCTGGTGATCGCCTCGGTGCTCTGCGCCCTAGGGGTCATCGCTCTGCTCTTGCTCGATCGGCCACGCGGCACGCGGGTCCTCGCGGTCGGCGCCGTGGTGACGATGGTCTGGGCCTGGGGTGTCGCCCAGTTCCCGTACCTGCTGCCGCGGAGCCTGACCATTTCCCAGGCGGCCGCGGTCAGCGAGGCGCTGAAGGAGGTCCTGATCGTCTTCGTGGTCGCGGTGCTGGTCGTCCTGCCCTCGTTGGGGTGGCTCTACACGCTCGCCCAGCGCGACATCGTCGAGGAGAAAAGTGAAGTCACCCCTTCCAGGTGATGCGCGCGAACGTCGTCGCGAATAGCTTCGACGGGCATGACGACTGAGACCGCCATCAAGACGCCGAAGGCCGGCCGTCCGAAGATCGTCGCTGCCCTGATCGGCCTAGCCACGCTGCTCGCGGTCTTCGCGATCTTCTCGATCTGGGCCAACCGCCAGGCGCTCAACACCGACAACTGGGTCGCCACCAGCGGCAAGCTGCTGCAGAACGAAAACGTCCGCAGCCAGCTGTCCAACTACCTCGCGGACCAGCTCTTCGCCAACGTCGACGTCCAGGCGGAACTGGAAGGGGCGCTGCCGCCGAAACTGGAGCCGCTCGCCGGCCCCGCGGCCGGTGGCCTGCATCAGCTGGCGCCGCAGATCGCCGAAAAGGCGTTGGAAAATCCCCATGTCCAGGAACTCTGGGCCGAGTCGAACCGGGCCGCACACCTAACCTTGCTGAAGATCCTCGACGGCGAAGGCTCGACCGTCTCCACCGGCGGCGGCGAAGTCAAGCTCGACCTCGGCTCGCTGGTCGCACAGATCGGCGGCCAGATCGGCGTCGGCAGCGCCCTCGCCTCGAAAATCCCGGCCGACGCCGGCCAGGTGACGATCCTCAAGTCCAACGAACTCTCGACCGCCCAGAGCGTCGCGCAGCTGATCCGCGAGCTGCCGATCGTCCTCACCCTGCTGGCCCTGCTGCTCTACGGCCTCGCGATCTATCTGGCCGGACCGCGCCGTCGCCGCGCCCTGCGCTCGGCCGGCTTCGGCTTCATCGTCGCCGGGGTGCTGGCGCTGGTTATTCGCGGCCTCGCGGGGAGCTCTGTGGTCGGTGCTCTGGCCGCCAACGAAGCGGTGAAGCCCGCCGCCGAAGCGGTCTGGAGCATCGGCACTTCGCTGCTGGTCACGGTCGCCTCCTCGGCGATCGCCTTCGGGGTCCTGGTCGTGATCGGCGCCTGGCTCGCCGGCCCGACCCGGCCGGCGACAGCGCTGCGCCGCGAGGTCTCCCCTTACATGCGCGAGCAGCAGGGCGCCACCTACGCCGTCGCCGGGATCCTCTGGCTCGCCCTGATCGCTTGGGCTCCGATCGCGGCCTTCCGCAAGCCGATCGGGATCCTGCTCTTCGCGCTGTTATTCGCCCTCGGCACCGAGCTGCTGCGCCGTCAGACCCTGCACGAGTTCCCGCACACCGCAAGTGGCGGCGCCGGAGATCGCCTGCGCGACTGGCGCGCCGGCCGCTCGCGCCCCGCCGCGGCCCCCTCCGACGTTGGCGAGCTGGAGCGGCTCAGCGCCCTGCGCCGCAGTGGCGACCTCAGCGACGCCGAGTTCGCCACCGCCAAGGCCCAGATCCTTTCCATCCAAACCAAAGGAGTCGACTGATGCTGGTGCTCATGGGAGCCCTCTACCTGGTGCTGCTGGTCACTCTGGGGACGATGACCTGGCGCAAGCGCCACTTCGTCCTCTTCTGGGTGGGAATCGTCATCCCCGTGCTCTGGATCATCGGCGCGCTCATCGCTCCGAAACCGGCCCACGCCGGTGGCACCGCCTAGTCGCAGTACAACCCCAAAAGGAGAGATCGCTTATGAGAGGTATGGGTCGCGCCATGTTTGTCGCCATCCTGTTGTTGATCGCCGGGACACTGAATGTCATCTATGGCATCGCCGCGATCAGCAACGCTCACTTTTACGCCGGCAACACCGCCTACGTGTTCTCCAGCCTGCACACCTGGGGATGGATCACCGTGATCCTCGGAGCCATCGAGATCATCGCCGGCTTCTCGCTGTTCAGCGGAAACGCCTTCGGGCGGGTGATCGGGATCATCGCCGCCTCCCTGGGGGCGATCGGCGCCCTGCTCTCAGTCGGCGGTGCCTACCCGTTCTGGTCGCTGGGCATCTTCGCGATCTGCGTCATCTGCATCCACGGCCTCGTCGTTTACGGCGAGGACGACGAGGTCGCCCAGGTCTGATCGGCACAGGGGAGCCCGGCGACGTCGCCGGGCTCCCTTAATGCCACCTCCGCATGGGCGACATCTTCCTTCTCTCACTCGTCTCCGCTGCCAACGCGACCCTGCTCGCTGCGGTGACTGTGATGCTGTTCCTGCCAAGCCCCAAGCGCTTGCTGCTCGGCTACCTGGCGGGTGCCCTGCTGACTAGCCTCACGATCGGCTTCCTGATCGTCTTCGTTGTCCACGACGCAAGCGCAACGAGCACGGCTCGCAACACGGTCAGCCCGTCGATCGACATCGTCTTCGGAGCGATTTTGCTCCTCGTCGCCTACGTATTGAGCAGCGGCCATGACCAGAGGCTGAAAGAGCGACGCAATAGGAAGAAAGACGAAGAAGGGGAAGCGGCCGAGAAGGGGCCCTCCAGGGTCGAGCAGCTACTCGGCAGAGGGTCGGCGCGGGTCACCTTCGCGCTCGGCGTCGTCCTCACCCTGCCCGGCGTCTCCTATCTCGCCGCGCTTCGGGATCTGCAGAAGCTGGGATACGGGACGGTTGGGGAGATCCTCGTGATCATCGGTTTCAACGTGATGCTGCTGATCTTGCTCGAGGTCCCGCTGGTCGGCTACTTCGTCGCCCCTGAGAGGACGGTGGTCGAGGTGCAGCGCTTCCGCGCCTGGCTGACTCGCAGCGGCCGAAAGATGGCGATCTACGGCGCGGCGGTGCTAGGCGTTCTTCTCGTAGCTCGCGGCGTAATCGGGTACCTCACCTAGTCGCGATTCGCAGTGCAATTTCACCCGGTTCGCACGATGCGCCCGGGTTCAGGCTGTTGTTGTATGGGGAAGGACCGAATCATCGGTCACCTAGCGCAAAGGAGGGGCGATGCCCCTGATGAGGAGACGGCCGCTGATGAGGGCGGCGATGGTCGGCGGAGCCGGGTACGCGATCGGCAAGCGTCACGAGGCGAGCGCCCAGGTCGCACCGCCGCCGTCTGCGCCTGCGCCGGCC
>DATCBF010000151.1:0-10772 GCA_036512025.1 Solirubrobacterales bacterium | reverse complement strand
TTCGCTTGGCGAACCGCTCGCGCTTGCCGCCTTTGTCGCGGCGCATGCCGATTCGAGTCGGCTTTTTGTCTTTGGGGTCCAGCAGCATCACGTTGGAGACGTGAATCGGCCCCTCCTTTTCGACGATGCCGCCGGCCTGGGCGCTCTGCATTTCCTGCGTCGAGCGCGGCCGCTCGGCGCGCTTGATCATGTTCAGGTGCTCGACGTAGACCCGGTTCTTCTTCGGCTCGGTGCGCACGACCCTGCCGGTCTTGCCGGCATCCTTGCCACTGGTGACGATCACCTGATCGTCGGTCTTGATCCGCATGCCCTTCATCAGAGGACCTCAGGCGCCAGCGAGACGATTTTCATGAAGTTGCGATCGCGAAGTTCGCGCGCCACCGGCCCGAAGATACGGGTGCCGCGAGGGTTGTTGTTCGCGGGGTCGATCAGGACAGCAGCGTTCTCGTCGAAGGAGATGTAGGTGCCGTCAGGGCGACCGAGCTGCTTGCGGGTACGGACGACCACCGCCTGCACGACCTCGCCCTTGCGGACAGCGCCATTGGGGCTCGCCTGTTTGACCGTCGCGGTGATGACGTCGCCGACCCCGGCATAACGGCGGTGAGAGCCGCCCTTGACCCGGATGCAGAGGATTTCCCGCGCTCCCGAGTTGTCGGCGACCTTGAGTCTTGACTCCTGCTGAATCACGTCCGTACCTACTTTGCTTTCTCGACGACGTCGACCAGGCGCCAACGCTTGGTCTTGGAAAGTGGCCTGGTCTCGACTACGCGGACGATGTCGCCCTCGCCCGCCTCGTTGCGCTCATCGTGGGCGTGCAGCGTTCGCGAGCGGCGAACGATCTTCTCGTAGGTCGGGTGACGGCGGGCAAAGTCGATCCGGACCGTGATCGATTTCTGCCCTTTGTCGGAGACGACGACGCCCTGGCGGACCTTGGCCGCATTCGGCGTGTGCTCGGCCCGGGGAGTGCCGGTTCCGGCCTCGCCCTTCTTGCCGCGCAGCGCCTCGCGTTCCTTGCGCCGTTCGGCAGCCTTGACCTTGCGAGCCTGCTCGCGCTGCGCAACCCGCTCCTCGTCAGTGAGGGTCGGGCCTGCTTTGTGCGGCCGTCGCGAACGCTCCAGTCGAGCCCGCTCCTTCCAGGGAAGATCGTCCTCGGGAGAAGGCTCGCGCGCAGGGGCTTTCTCGGCGGCCGGAGCCGCGGCAGCCTCCTCGGCCGGCGCCTCCTCAACGGCCTCGGGCTGCTGCTCGGCAGCTGCCTCTGTGCTCTCGTTCTGTTTCTCGTCGTCTGTCATATCCGCTTCAACTCTTTCTCCACATCGATGCCGCGCTGACGCGCGACGGTGAGCAGCTTTGCGATGTCTCTCCGGGCCCCGCCAATGCGGGAAGTGTTCTCCAGCTCGCCGGTGGCATGCCGGAAGCGCAGGTTGAATGCCTCCTGTTTGGCATCGATTAGCTTGGCCACCAGCTCGTCGTCTTTCAAGTCGTGGACCTCGGCCCCCTTCATCAGGCTTCGACCCCCTCACGTTTGACGAACTTGGTTTTGACCGGAAGCTTGTGCCCGGCGAGACGCAGCGCCTCGCGAGCGAGATCCTCGGGGACGCCGGCCAGCTCGAACATGACCTTGCCGGGCTTGACCACGGCAACCCAACCCTCCGGGTTGCCCTTGCCTGAGCCCATCCGGGTCTCAGCCGGCTTCTTCGTGTAAGGCTTGTCCGGGAAGACGTTGATCCAGACCTTGCCGCCACGTTTGATCTTGCGGGTCATCGCGACACGGGCAGCCTCGATCTGGCGGTTGGTGATCCAGCCGCGGTCGAGCGACTTCAGGCCGTACTCACCGAAAGCCACGGTGCTGCCGCCCTTGGTGTTGCCGCGCATCCGGCCGCGCATCTGTTTGCGGTGCTTGACCCGTTTCGGCATCAACATCAGCGACCACCTCCGCCGCGCTGTCCGCCACGATCGCGCTGTCCGCCACGATCGCCACCGGGACGCCCGGGTGGGCGTCCGCCGCGCTGGCCACCCTGCGGCTCGTCCATGGAGACCTGGTCGGAGCGGAAGCCCTCGGGCATCACTTCGCCCTTGTTGATCCAGCATTTGACGCCAATCCTGCCGGTCGTCGTCTTCGCCTCGAAGAAGCCGTAGTCGATGTCGGCGCGCAGAGTGTGCAGCGGGACGCGACCGTCGGAATAGCCTTCGGTGCGAGCCATCTCGGCGCCACCAAGGCGACCGGAGACCTGGACCTTGACGCCCTTGGCGCCAGAGCGCATTGCTGAAGTAAGGGCACGTTTCATCGCGCGGCGGAAGGCGACGCGGTTCTGAAGCTGCTCGGCGATCGACTGGGCGACCAGCTTTGCGTCGAGCTCGGGGCGCTTCACCTCACGGATGTTGACCTTGACCGGGCTGCCGGTGAGCTTGTGAAGATCCTTGCGCAGGGCGTCGACTTCACTGCCCGACTTGCCGATCACGATGCCGGGGCGGGCGGTGTGAATGTCGACGGAGACCTCTCCACGGCGCTCGATCGTGATGTCGGAGAGACCGGCGTGGGCCAGCTTGCCAACGATATGGTCGCGGATCTGGAGGTCCTCCTGGAGGATGTCCGCAAAGTTTTTCTCGTCGAACCAGTTCGACTTCCAGTCGTGGATATATCCGACGCGAAAGCCCTCGGGGTGGATCTTCTGTCCCATGTCCTCAGTCCTCTTCCGGGCTCAAAGCCACGGCGATGTGGCTGGTTCGCTTGTGGATTGGCGTCGCTCGGCCGAGCGCTCGCGGCCGGAAACGCTTCAGGGTCGGGCCTTCGTCAACCGTGATCTCGGCGACCCGCATCTCATCGGCGATCAAGTTGTGGTTGTTCTCGGCGTTGGAGGCAGCCGAGTTGATCAGCTTGTGAATGTCCTCAGCGGCGCCGCGAGGAGAGAACTGAAGCAGGGCGCGGGCCTTTTCGATCTGCATCCCGCGAACCTGATCGGCGATCAACCGGACCTTGCGCGGTGCGATCCGCACGTAGCGGGCGCTGGCGCGGACGACGATCGGCGCCGGCTTCGCTTTCGGCGCGGCTTTTTTCGCCGGCTCTTTTTTGCCTTTCGCGGCTTTTTTAGTTGCGGTGCTTTTCGGCGCGGCCTTTTTGCCGGAGTCTTTTTTCACCGACGCTTTAGTGGCTTTTTTTGCCACTTTTTTGCTGCTTTTCTTATCCGGTTTATCGTCAGCCATCGCTATTCGCCCTTGCCCGTCCCCGAATGGGAGCGGAAGGTCCGGGTCGGCGCAAACTCTCCGAGCTTGTGACCGACCATCGACTCCGAGATGAAGACTGGCACGTGCTTGCGGCCGTCGTGGACGGCGATCGTGTGCCCGACCATCTCCGGGAACACGGTCGAGGTGCGGGACCAGGTTTTGACCATCTGTTTGTTGCCGGCATCGTTCATCGCCGAGATCCGCCCCATCAGGCGCTCCTCGACCCACGGGCCCTTTTTGGTCGATCTGCCCATCTCTTACCTCTTCTTCTTCCCGCGCCGGCGCCCGCGCACGATGTAGCGGTCGGACTGCTTGCCCTTCTTGCGGGTGCGGTAGCCGAGCGTCGGCTTGCCCCATGGGGTGACCGGGTGGCCTCCCGGCGTGTGGTGGGCCTCGCCGCCTCCGTGAGGATGGTCGACGGGGTTCATCGCGACACCACGACTCTGGGGTCGCTTGCCCTTATGGCGATTGCGCCCGGCCTTGCCGATCGTCAAGTTCTGATGCTCCGCGTTGGAGAGAGTGCCGACGGTTGCCCGGCAATCGGCGCGAACCAGCCGCATCTCCGAAGACGGCAACCGCAGTGTGACCATGTCACCCTCCTTCGCCGCAAGCTGAATCGAGGCGCCGGCGGCGCGGCCGAGCTTGCCTCCCTGGCCGGGCACCATCTCGACGTTGTGGACGAGCGTGCCGGTCGGCATGTCGCGCAGAGCCATCGCGTGACCCGGCTTGATGTCGGCCTCGGGCCCGGATTTGACCTCGTCGCCGACTGAGATCTGCGCCGGGGCGAGGATGTAGCTCTTCTCACCGTCGGCGTAGTGCAGCAGCGCGATATAGCAGCTGCGGTTCGGGTCGTACTCGATCGTCGCGACCTTGGCCGGCACCCCGTCCTTGAGGCGCTTGAAGTCGATCTGGCGATAGCGGCGCTTGGCGCCGCCGCCGCGGTGGCGGGCGGTGACGCGGCCGTTTGAATTGCGGCCACCGGACTTGCGCAGGCCCTCGGTCAGCTTGCGCTCGGGCTCGCTCGCCGTCAGCTGCTCACGCAGCGGGTACGTTGCGAAGCGGCGGCCTGGGCTTGTCGGTTTTGTTTTGCGGTTCGGCATCTCTATATCCCTATGCGGTCTCGGCGCCCTCGAACAACTCGATCCGTTCGCCCGGAGCAAGCTGGACAATCGCCTTCTTCCAGGCCCGGGTCCGGCCCTGATGAATGCCACGGCGCTTCGGCTTAGAGCGGACTTTGGCCGTACGCACAGCGGCAACCTTGACCCCGAAGATCTCCTCGACCGCGTGGCCGATCTGAGTCTTGTGAGCGCGGTCGTTGACCCGGAACGTGTACTTGCCTTCCGCGATCAAGGCGTAGCTCTTCTCCGAGATCACGGGACGGACGACGACCGTGCGAGCGTCCATCAGCCCAGCCTCTCTTCAAGCTTGGCCAGGGCGGTCTCCGAGATCACGAGCGAAGCGGCGCCGATCACATCGGCGACGCCGGCTGCCCCGACCTCGATCACCTGGATGCGGGGAATATTGCGAAAGCTCTTGACCACGCCGGTCTCCTCGCCGGTCACCAGAATCACCGTTGCGCGCTTGGCGTCCCATTTCGCCAGCGCCTCGGCGGCCTGCTTGGTCGAAGGCGTCTCGAAAGAAGAGGCATCGAGGACAGCGACGCTGCCACGCTCGGCATGGACGGAGAGAGCCGCCCGCATCGCCTTGCGACGCGCTTTGCGGTTGACCTTGACCGTGTAGTGGCGCGGCTTCGGACCGAAGGTCACGCCACCGCCGAAGCGGCTGGACACGCTGAGCGCGCCGACGCGGGCACGGCCCGTGCCCTTCTGGCGCCAAGCCTTGGCGGTAGTCATCGACACCTCGCCGCGGGTCAGGGTCGAAGCGGTGCCGCGGCGTCGTGCCGCAAGGTCGGCCTGGGCAGCCTCATGGACCAGCGAGTGATGGAACGGCTCGGCGAACAGCTCTTTCGGCAGGTCCGCTTTGGTGGTTTTGCCGAGCACGGCGGCTTTAGACATCCGTCCTCACCTCCACCACAGCGTTGCGCGAGCCGGGCACCGAGCCCTTGATCAGGAGCAGGTTGCGGTCGGCATCGACGTCGGCGATCTCCAGGCCCTTCTGGGTGATGCGCTTGTTGCCCATCTGTCCGGGCATCCGCATCCCTTTGAAGACGCGAGCCGGGAAGGTGCTGGCCCCGATCGAACCGGGAGCGCGGACATTGTGGGAGCCGTGGCTGACCGGTCCCCGGCTGAAGTTGTGGCGCTTGATGCCGCCCTGGAATCCCTTGCCGATCGAGATACCGGAAACCTTGACCTTCTGGCCCGCCTCGAAGGAGGTGACGGTGACGTCATCGCCGATCTTCGGGCCGTCCTCGGCGCCGAGATCCTCGTCGCGGAACTCGACCAGATGACGCATCGGCCCGGCGCCGGCCTTCTTGGTGTGACCCTCCTCGGCCTTCGTCAGCTTGCCCGGCTTGGTCTCTCCGAAAGCGAGCTGCACGGCGGCGTA
Organism: Solirubrobacterales bacterium; assembly: GCA_036512025.1. Classification (GTDB taxonomy): domain Bacteria; phylum Actinomycetota; class Thermoleophilia; order Solirubrobacterales; family 70-9; genus DATCBF01. The sequence continues at coordinate 5,045 of DATCBF010000151.1, read as the reverse complement.
GCCGTCCTTCTCCGGATCGCGGACGGCGGTGACTTTGCAGGGGCCGGCCTCGATCACGGTGACGGGCACGACCTCTCCGTCCTCACGGAAGACCTGCGTCATACCAAGCTTCTTACCGAGGATCGCGGCCATGGCTAGAGGCGGATCTCGATGTCGACACCGGCCGGCAGCGAGTCCAGGCGCTGCAGCGAGTCGACGGTTTTCGGAGAAGGCTGGAGGATGTCGATCAGGCGCTTATGGGTGCGGATCTCAAAATGCTCCCGGGAGTCCTTGTCGACAAACGGGGAGCGGATCACGCAGTAGACGTTTTTCTCCGTGGGCAAGGGGACCGGGCCGGAGACGCTGGCCCCGGTGCGCTCGGCGGTCTCGACGATCTCACGGGCAGCGCGATCTATAGCGTCATGGTCATACGCCTTCAGTCGAATTCGGATTTTCTGTGCCGCTATGGCTGCCACGATCTAAAGCTGTCTCTCTTCTTGGTCTCTCTCGCGCGGGCTTACCGCGCATAAAGGGCGGGCCCCTATTAGGTGGGGCGCCGCCCCGGTCGTATGTACTTTGCGGATTTTTCGCCGCCCGGCGGGCAGCGAAAGGGCGGGCCGAGGCCCGCCCTGTTGGGAGTCGCTACTCGATGATCTCGGCGACGACCCCCGAGCCGACGGTCCGGCCACCCTCACGGATGGCGAACCGCAGACCCTGATCCATGGCGATCGGCTGGATCAGCTCGATCGTCATCTCGACGTTGTCACCCGGCATAACCATCTCCGTCCCCTCGGGGAGGTTGGCGATCCCGGTCACGTCGGTGGTGCGGAAGTAAAACTGAGGCCGGTAGCCGGAGAAGAACGGAGTGTGACGGCCGCCCTCCTCCTTTTTCAGGCAGTAGACCTCTGCTTTGAACTTGGTGTGGGGCGTGATCGAGCCGGGCTTGCAGAGAACCTGGCCGCGCTCGATCTCCTCGCGCTTGGTGCCTCGCAACAGGGCGCCGATGTTGTCGCCCGCCTGACCCTGGTCGAGGATCTTGCGGAACATCTCAACCCCGGTGACGACGGTTTTCGTGGTGTCGTTGATACCGACGATCTCGACCTCGTCGCCGGTGTTGACGATCCCCTGCTCGACACGCCCGGTCGCGACGGTGCCGCGGCCGGTGATCGAGAAGATGTCCTCGATCGGCATCAGGAAGGGCTTGTCCAGCTCGCGGACCGGCTCCGGAATGTAGGAGTCGAGCGCATCGGCCAATTCGAAGACGGCCTTCTGGGCCTCCTCGTCACCCTCCAGCGCCTTCAGCGCCGAGCCTTTGACGATCGGCGTGTCGTCGCCCGGGAAGTCGTACTCGTCGAGAAGTTCCTTGACCTCCTCCTCGACCAGCTCGATCAGTTCGTCGTCGTCGACCTGATCGACCTTGTTGAGGAAGACCACGACGTGCGGGACGTTGACCTGGCGGGCCAGGAGGATGTGCTCGCGGGTCTGCGGCATGACGCCGTCAGCCGCGGACACAACCAGGATCGCGCCGTCCATCTGAGCGGCGCCGGTGATCATGTTCTTGACGTAATCGGCGTGGCCCGGGCAGTCGACGTGGGCGTAGTGCCTGGCGTCGGTCTCGTACTCGACGTGTGACGTCGCGATCGTGATCCCACGCTCCTTCTCCTCGGGAGCGTTGTCGATCTCCGCGAAGCTCTTCGCTTCGGCACCGCCCTTCGTGGAGAGGGTCTGGGTGATCGCGGCCGTCAGCGTCGTCTTGCCGTGATCGATGTGACCGATCGTGCCGACGTTCACATGCGGCTTATCGCGCTCAAACTTCTCCTTGGACATCTCTCTCCGTTCTACCTTTCGAAGTCGGGTTCTGTCTGGTTTGCCTGATTAAGTTTTGCGGGTGATGCCTGGCAGGGCATTTCGTCCTGCCTGCGGGCGAACCTGGGAAATATAGCCAGATCCCCGTCTCGCTCGCGGTTGGGCCTATGAAGCTGCAGCTGAAGGTTCTCCCGAGCGGTGCTCCACGATCTCTTCGGCGATGTTGCCCGGGACCTCCTCGTAACGCTCGAACTGCATCGTGTAAGTGGCGCGCCCCTGAGTCGAGGAGCGAAGATCGGTGGCGTAGCCGAACATCTCGCCAAGCGGAACGTAAGCGTGAACCGCGAGCGCGTTTCCGCGCTGCTCCTGGCCCTGGACCTTGCCGCGACGGCGCGAGAGGTCGCCGATCACGTCGCCGAGGAAGTCCTCCGGCGTCACGACCTCGACCGACATCACCGGCTCGAGCAGGACCGGCTTCGCTTTGCGCGCGCCCTCCTGGATCGCCATCGAGCCGGCGATTTTGAAAGCCATCTCCGAAGAGTCGACATCGTGGAAGGAGCCGTCCACCAGTTCGACGCGGACGTCGACCATCGGGTAGCCGGCCTTGACGCCGTTCTCCAGCGCCTCCTCCATGCCCTGTTCGGCGGGGCCGATGAATTCGCCCGGGATCGTTCCGCCCTTGATTTTGTTGATGAACTCGAAGCCTTCGCCCGGAGCCGGCTCGAGGTTGATCACCACGTGGCCGAACTGGCCGCGGCCGCCGGTCTGGCGGACGAACCGCCCCTGGACCTTCTCGACCCGCTGACGGATCGTCTCGCGGTAGGCGACCTGGGGGCGGCCGACGTTGGCGTCGACTTTGAACTCACGCAGCATGCGGTCGACGATCACCTCGAGGTGGAGCTCGCCCATGCCGTGGATCAGCGTCTGCCCGGTCTCCTCGTCGGATTCGATCTGGAAAGTCGGGTCCTCCTCGCCCAGGCGCTGCAGGGCAGTCCCCATCTTCTCCTGATCGGCTTTGGTTTTCGGCTCGATCGCAACCGCGATCACCGGCTCCGGAAATTCGATGTTCTCCAGCGCCACGGGAGCGTCAGGCGCCGCCAGCGTGTCGCCGGTCCCGGTCTGCTTGAGGCCGACGCCCGCGCAGATATCCCCCGAGTAACACTCTTCGATCTCCTCGCGGCTGTTGGCGTGCATCATCAGCAGCCGCCCGATCCGCTCGGTCTTGCCGGTGGTCACGTTGAGGACACGGCCGCCTGCTTCGAGCTTGCCTGAGTAGACGCGGAAATAGGTGAGTTTGCCGACGTAGGGGTCGGTCATGACCTTGAAGGCAAGAGCGGCGAAGGGGCCGTCGTCGTCCGCGGGACGCGCGGCCTCGGTCGGCTCGTCTTCGCCCTTTCCGGCCGGGACCAGGCCGATAACGGGGGGCACCTCGAGCGGCGAGGGCAGCAGCTCGACGATCGCGTCGAGCAGCGGCTGCACGCCCTTGTTCTTGAAGGAGGAGCCGCAGAGGACGGGTGTGACCTTGGTGTCGAGACACGCCCGGTGCAGCGATTTGGCGATCCGCTCGTGGGGGATCTCCTCCTCGGCGAGGTATGCCTCCATCAGCTCGTCGTCGTAGTCGGCGCAGGCCTCGATCAGCTGGGTGCGGTATTCCTCAGCCTGCTCCTTGAGGTCGTCCGGAATCTCCTCAGTCTCGAACTCGGTGCCGAGTTCGTCCTTCCAGACCAGCGCCTTCATCTCCACCAGGTCGATGACGCCGATGAAGTCGCCCTCGTTGCCGATCGGCAACTGGATCGGCAGCGGGTTGGCGCCGAGCCGGTCGGTCATCGTCTGCACGGCGTTGAAGAAGTCGGCGCCGGTGCGGTCCATCTTGTTGATGTAGGCGAAACGCGGGACCTTGTACTTGTCCGCCTGGCGCCAGACCGTCTCGGACTGGGGCTCGACGCCGGCGACGGCGTCGAAGACGGCGATCGCGCCGTCGAGGACACGAAGGCTGCGCTCGACCTCGACCGTGAAGTCGACGTGGCCCGGGGTGTCGATGATGTTGATGCGGTGGTCCTTCCACTCGCAGGCGGTGGCGGCGGAGGTGATCGTGATCCCGCGCTCCTGCTCCTGCTCCATCCAGTCCATCACCGCGGCGCCGTCGTGGACCTCGCCGATCTTGTGGGTGCGGCCCGTGTAATAGAGAATGCGCTCGGTCGTCGTCGTCTTACCGGCGTCGATGTGAGCCATGATTCCAATGTTGCGCGTTTTCTCTAGGGGGAATGAGCGTGGCATGGTCCGTAGGGTGGGGGTTGTCGTGAAGGTCGGTCGAAAGAAACGAAAGCCGTCCGGTGAAAGCCGGGATCGGCGCATGAAAAAGGCCCTCGCGGGCCCGGCGAAACCTGCAGCGCGGAAAAAGCCTAAGCGGCGCGCGATGATAGCAACCGTGAGGCTACGTATCCGCGCGGTCTCCGCGGCCGTCGCCAGGTGGGAGCGCGAGAGCGAGCGAAAGATAGAACGGCGAGCGGGGCCGCCGTTGACACGTTGGGGGCGCCGGGCTCTTGCGGTCTTCCGGCGCTGGTCGCGTCGTCTCAAGGCAAGCCTGCGGCGGCTGGGGGGCGGGCTTGGCAGGCGCCTGCGCCCACTCGGCGCCCGGGCTTTCCGGGCGATGGCGGCAACCGAGGCCTGGCTGCGCAAGGCCGGCGGCTGGTCCGCCCGCACGGCGACTCGGGCAAGCGCCATCCTCACACCGGAACGCGCGATCGGCGCGGTCGTCGTCGCGGCGGCCGCCTGCCTGATCGTCTCCCAGTTCGCCGACTATCGCGGGGTCCAGATCGGCCAGCCGGGCTACGAGGGGCTGCCATCCGTCGCCGACGCGCCGACGGTCGCGGTGAGGACGGCCGGCTCGGCCCACTCATATCTGCTGGTCCCGCTGGCGATCGTCGCCGCCTGCCTCGCGGTCCTCGCCACGCGGCCGAGACGGCGGGGCCTTGGCCGAGTCGTCTTCTGTCTCGGCCTGCTTGCGATCGCGGTCGTCCTCTCGGTCGATCTCCCCGCCGGCCTCGACGCCGGGTCCCAGACGGCACAGTTCGCCGGCGCGACCGCCGTCCTCGACAACGGCTTCTACGCAGAGCTGGCGGCCTCTGCAGTAATAGCCCTCGGCGGCCTTTTGTTAGTGCTCAATCCAGCCGGGCCGCGAAAACCGAGACTGGGTAGGACGCAGGGAGGGAGGCGCCGCGCACGCACTTCAGTGCGTAAGCAAGCCGACCGACCGAGGA
>DATCBF010000150.1:0-5122 GCA_036512025.1 Solirubrobacterales bacterium | reverse complement strand
GGATGGGTGGCCGGGCCGGGGCTGATAGTCACCAACGCCCACGTCGTCGCCGGAGAGGACGACACGACGGTGACCACGGAGTCGGGTGTGACCTACAGTGCGACCGCCGTCCACTATGACCCCGGCAACGACATCGCCGTGCTCAAGATCGACGCTTCGTTGCCGGCGCTTCGGGTCGCCGACGATCCGAAGAGGGGCGCCGCGGGCGCGGTGCTCGGCTATCCCGAGAACGGCCCTTTCACGCTCGCCCCCGCCCGCCTGGGCGATACCAGCGAGGTGATCAGCGAGGACTCCTACGGGAACGGCCCGATCCACCGCACGATTTCCTCGCTGCGCGGCTCGGTCCGGAGCGGCAACTCGGGCGGGCCCCTGGTCGACGGCCAGGGCCGCGTCCTCGGCACCGTGTTCGCGACCACGACCGGCGGTGAGCCAGGGGGCTTCGCGATCCCGGACGACATCGTCAAGCAGGCTTTGGAAGAGGCATCGGCTCCGGTCGATACCGGCCCCTGCGCGCGTTGACGCGATGACCGCTACTTACGTTCAGTAAGCTGGGAAACCGTGGAAGCACCGATCACCGAAGCTCCAAGCGAGGTTTGCCCTCATTTCCATGCGGCGATCGAGCTGATCGGCAAGCGCTGGACCGGCGCGATCGTCTGCGCTCTGACCGAGCAGCCGCTCCGCTTCGGCGAACTGGCGAAGGCCGTTCCGGGCCTCTCTGACCGCCTGCTGTCGCAGCGGCTGCGCGAGCTGGAGGAAGCGGGGGTCGTCGGGCGCGAGGTCGAGGCGGCCACGCCCGTCCGCGTCACCTATTCCCTGACCGAGAAGGGCGCCGAGCTGGAACCGGCGATCTCAGAGATACGGCGCTGGGCCCGGCGCTGGAAGAGCCCCGCCTGACCCACCGTAGCGGGGGCTCCCGGGCGGATGTCATTCTCTCTCGCGTGGAGCCAGAGGCGATATCCCTGGGAGACGGGGCCGAGGCGAAGCCCTCCGGCCCCGACTTGCCGGGCCCGTTCGGCGTCGGGCGCTATGCCAAGAAGTTGCAGGAGGAGCTGCGCCGGCGGGCCAGGGTGCTGCTGATCGGGGAGGTGACCGGCGTCAGCCGCAGCAAGGTCCAGGCCTACTTCGAGCTGCGCGACGGCGAGGGAGCGGTGCCGTGTGCGATCTGGCTCAACGACCTCGAGCGGGCCGGGCTTCCCGACGGCTCCCTGCGTGACGGGGCCGAGGTGGTTATCGCCGGCGGGCCGGACTACTACCCGGGCGGCGCCCAGTCCTCTCCCAGCTTCGCCTTCCGGGCGACGCACGTGCGGCTGGCGGGGGAGGGAGACCTGCTCGCCCGCCTGGCGGCGCTGCGCAAGCAGCTGGAGGCCGAGGGCCTGTTCGAGCTGCAGAAGCAGCTGGCGCGGCCACTGTTGCCGAAGACGATCGGCGTGGTCACGGCGGAGTCCGGCGCCGCCCGCCGCGACCTTCTGGCCGGGCTGGCGCGCCGCGGCTGGGCGGGCACGATCGTCTGGGCCTTCGCGCCCGTGCAGGATCGCCGTGCGGCCCCGGCGATTGCCGCCGCGATCCAGGACCTGGCGGCGCGGCCCGAGGTCGAGGCGATCGTCGTCACCAGGGGCGGCGGCAGCCTCGCCGACCTCTGGGCCTTTTGCGACGAGACCCTCTGCCGCACCGTGGCGATGCTGCGGGTGCCGGTGATCAGCGCTGTCGGCCATGAGCGCGACACGACCCTGATTGACGATGTCGCCGCCGTCGCCTGCTCGACGCCGACCCACGCGGCTGAGGCGGCGGTGCCGCTCGACTGCCTCGAGGCGCGCGGTCGCCTGACCCGTGCGGTGACGTCCCTGCAGCGGGCGCGGGAGGGAGCCGTGGGCGCTCGAGGGCGGCACCTGGCGGCGCTGGCCCGCGGTCCCGCCCGGGCGCTCCAGCGCGAGCGCAGGACGCTCAACCAGAAGACGAGGGAGATCCGTGCCGCGACCGAGCGCGGCCTGGCCGAGCGCCTCTCCTACCAGCGCCGCCTCGCCCTCACCGTGCTCGGCCGCGCCCAGCGCCGGGCGATCGAGGAAGCGGGGGCTGCCGCGGTGGAGAACCGGCGCCGGGCGGCTGGGATCGACCGTTCCGTGGCCGCAACGCTGAGGCGTGGCCAGGAGGTTCTGCGCCGCGTCGGCGTCGCCCTCCGCGCCCATGACCCCGAGCGCACCCTGGAGCGCGGCTACGCGCTTGCGGAGACGGTCGACGGAGAGCCGGTGACCGCCGCAGCGGCAGCGCTTGAGGCGGCGGAGGTCAGGCTGCGCTTTGCCGACGGGCCGGTGCGGGCCCAGATCGAGGAGGATGCGCGGGATGAGTGAGAAGCCCGAGAGCTACGAGGTCGCGGTCGAGCGGCTGGAGCAGATCATCGACCGCCTCGACTCGGGCCAGGCAGGGCTGCGCGAGACGCTCGAGCTCTGCAGCGAGGGTCGCGAGCTCGTCACCTATTGCGCGGGCGAGCTCGACGCGGTCGGCCAGGGGCTGAAGGAGCTGAAGCTCGACGAGCTGGCGGCCAAGCTCGAGGCCCCGGCCGAGCCGGCCTCCTAGCCAGGAGGCGCTAGCGGGAGTCCGGGGGCCCCGAGCACATCCGCCCGAGGGCGGGGCAGCCCCGGCAGAGCGACCAGCTTCGCTCCTCGACCGTGGCGACGGGGAACTCACCGCGACCGATCTTCTCGATCCTGGCCGTGAGCCGCTCGCGCCCAAGCTCCATCTCCTCCGCTCCAAGGCGATCGAGGATCGGCCGGTCGGGCCGTTCGAGGAAAACGTAGGCGACCTCGACCTCGGGCGCTTTGCGCGACTGGGCGACGGCGAGGGCGTAGATCGCCCGCTGGGTCTCGTAGCGCGCCGCGTGGCCGGCCGGGTCGGAATCGTCGAGGCGGTCGGTCTTGTAGTCGATCACCAGTGGCGCCTCGCCCTCCTGCTCGACCAGGAGGTCGATCGAGCCGCGCAGGACGGTGGCGCCAAGGCCGAGCAGCAGCGGCACCTCGGCCCGCGCCGTTCCACCGCCGCCGGCGACGCGATCGCGAAGCAAGTTTGAGCCGAGCCAGCCGCGCAGCGGCGCCAGCAGGCTCTGCGGGTCGGTCGAGTCGGGATCGAGGCCGGCGGCGGTCGCGTGTCGAAGCGCCAGCTCCTCTGCCGGCTCCTCCCAACCGTTTGCCTGGCTCCACTCCAACAGCGCGTGCACGGCGGCTCCCTGCGCGCTGCGCTCTTCGCGGGCGGAGGGCGACATCACCCCTTCGTTGGGAAGTGAGTTCGCAGTTTGTCTCGCTACGCGAGACAAACTGCGAACTCGTTCGCCAAGGCCGAGCACCCGCTCCATGTAGAAGCGGTAGCCGCACTCCTCATAGGCCGAGATCGCCGTGTAGGAGAGCGGTTGGCTTGGCGCGGTCGATGGCGCTCGCTTGGCCAACGGCGCCGGGCCCTCGCCGAGCGAGCGCCATCCGCCCGCGTCGCGCCGGGTCGCCGTCAACTCGGCGGCCCTCTCCGGCGAGGGGAGGTTGACGCGGATCGCGATCTCCGAGGACGGGAAGCCGGCGTCCAGTCCCTCGCGCGCTTCCGGCGCCGGGACCGGCAGGGCGGAGTCGGTCTCGCGGTCGACCTCGAAGCCGTCGACTATGCGCTCGATCACGGGGGTCGAGGGCTTCAGCTCGCCGCCGGGCCCGGGCTTGACGACGCCGCTGAGGATCAGGCGCTCGCGCGCCCGGGTGGCGGCGACGTAGAAGAGTCGCAGGCCCTCCTCGGCGTCGCGCTCCTTCGCCTCCTCGCAGAGCTCGGCGTAGGAGTAGAGGTTGATCGAGGCGGCGCCGAGGCGGCGCAGCTGCAGGCCGACCCGAGGCTCCTCGCCGTCACGGCCGATCGTCAGCAGGGGTGGGCGCGATCCCGCCAACAGGCTGCGCGAGAGGTCGGGCACGGCGACGACGCCGAACTCGAGCCCCTTGGCGTTATGGACGGTCATGATCCGCACCCCGTCGTGCCCCTCGACCGCGGTGGCCGCCTGAGCCTCGGCGCCGGCCTCGGCCCGCGAAGCGAGGAAGTCGAGCAGGCCGCGCAGGTCGCGGCCCTCGCGCGACTCGAACTCGGCGGCCAGCCGCATCAGCTTGCGGACGTTGGCGAAACGAGCCTCGCCCGAGGGCCGCATCAACACCGCCAGGTCATAGCCGGTCTCGGTCACGGCGGCCTCGATCAGCCCTTCGAGCGAGAGCCGGGTGCCACGCTCGCGCAGAGCCTCGATCGTCGTCGCGAAGCGCCCCAGCAGCGCCAGCTCGGCCTCCGGGACCTGCTCCAGCCGCTCCGGCTCGGCCAGCTCCGGCTCGCCGAGGCCGACCGCCGCTTCGATCGCCGGCCAGGCGTGGCGCCGCTTGCCGGACGCGGCGCGCAGCAGCCAGAGGGTGTCCGGCGCCAGGCCGCAGGCGGGGGACGCGAGGGCGCCGAACAGCGCCTGGTCGTCGAGCGGGTTGGCGATTGTCGCCAGCAGCGCGCAGACGTCGGAGACCTGCTGCTGGGACCAGTAGCCGCGCCCTCCGACGACGTAGGGCCGCAGGCCGGCCCGTTCCAGCGAGTCCTCGTAGGCATCGAGATGGGTGAAGGCGCGCAGCAGCACGACCATCTCGCCGCGGTCGATCCCGGCGTCGGCCAGCTCGCGCAGCCGCAGCGCCAGCAGCCGCGCCTCGGCCAGGCAGTTGGGCGGGGTGGCGCCGTCGGTCGGCGGCGCCAGCTCGATGCCCTCGGCGTCCCAGCCGTCGCGAGCGGTGAGCAGCAGCTCGACCGCCGGCCCTTCGCCAGGAGGAGCCTCCGACTCGGGCTCGGCGCCGACCCGCAGCGGCCGAAAGGGCTCGCCCAGCAGCTTGGCGCCGAGCGAGTTGACGGCGCCGATCACCTCGGGCCGGGAGCGGAAGTTCCCGCTCAGCGCCATCGCCGACCCGTCCGGCTCGGACTCGACCAGGCGCCGCCGCTCGCGGAAGACCTCGAGGTCGGCATGGCGGAAGCCGTAGATCGACTGGAACTCGTCGCCGACCACCATCAGCTCGCTGCGAGGGCCGTGCAGGGCCTGGACGAGGCGTAGCTGCAGGCGATTGGTGTCCTGGAACTCGTCGACCAT